>JBCDGX010000077.1:0-13215 GCA_038750805.1 Myxococcota bacterium | reverse complement strand
CGCTCGGCTCGCGGATGGCGAGCTTCGGCGTCCGGTCGACGTTGTAGAGGCCCCAATGCTTCTCCACGCCCCGCGGATCGGGCCCGCCCTTCCAGGGCTCGTCGAAGGCCTCGAAGTAGAAATAGGGCACGCCCGCCTCCTGGGCCCAGGCGGTGAAGCCCTCGTAGAAGACGCGCTGCTGCTCCTCACCGGCCTCGCCGATGATCTGCGTGTCCTCGTCGCCGCTCGCCTCCGGGTTCATCACCGTGGCCCAGCCGGTCTCGCCGATGACGATCTTCAGGTCCGGGTGCTCCGCGGCGATGCTCTCGACGGTGGCCGCGGTCCAGGCCACCGCGTCGTCGAGCGTCTGCCGGTTCCACATCGCGTAGGCGTGGAGCAGGAGGAAATCGACCTCCGCGGCCACGGCGTGACTCTCGGGCTTGTTCCAGAAGTTGTAATCGTCCGCCGTCGTCACGGGCTGCTCGATGGCGCCCCGCACGCGACGCAGGTAGCCCAGGAGCACGGCCTGCTCGGTCCGGTGGGCGGCCCAGAAGACCTGCGACTCGTTGCCGACGTTCACGGCGACGACGATCTCCGGGAAGGCGTTGGCCAGCCGGATGGCCTCGTTCACCTGGGTCTCGTTCTGCGCCACGTGCTCCGGGAGCGCCTCGCCGTCGCGTGCCTCGGGCTCGATCCAGGCGCCAACCATCACCTTGAGCGGGATGTCGTTGTCGCGGATCAGCCGGAGGATGGTCTCCGTGGGCGGCGGTGAGCCGTAGACGCGGATCATCCCCCAGCGGGGCGCGAGGATCCGCAGGTCCTCGAGGATCTGCTCCTCGCTCGGGTCCGGGCCCCCGGGCCGCTGCCCCTCGCGGTACGGCCCGTAGGAGATGCCCGCCACCACCGGCTGCCCGTTCACCATCGGGGCGAAGGGTCGTCGCTCGATCTCCTCGATCTCCGGCACACGTGCCTCCTGGGACGCACGCTCCTGCGTGGCGCCACCGCACCCAACCGTCATCATCAGCGCGAGCCCGCAGAGGGCGCGCACGAGTCCTGAAGCCTTGCTGTTCCCCACGTCGCGAGCCTAACGCGAACCCGTGGACGGGGACGACGGAAATCGGCGAGAAGAGCACGCGAAACATCCCCGACGTGGTACACAACCCGCCGGCACGTCGCGAAACCCGCACCGCAGTTCATGACCGAAGCTCCTTCTCCAGCGGCAGGCGCGAGCGCGCCCGCAAAGCTCTCTTTCCAGGAAAAGGTCGGGTACGGCCTGGGCGACACGGCCTCCCACTTCGTCTGGGACATGGTCGGGACGTGGGCGCTCATCTTCTACACGGACGTCTACGGCATCGATCCGGGAGTCGCCGCGCTGATTCTGCTCGTCGCGCGGCTCTGGGACATGGTCACGGACCCCGTGATGGGCGTCATCGCAGACCGAACGAACACGCGGTGGGGCAAATTCCGTCCCTACCTGCTGTGGATGGCCATTCCCTACGGGGTTCTGGCGGTGATGACCTTCAGCACTCCCGAATTGAGCGACACGGGGAAGGCCATCTATGCCGGTGTCACGTACATGGCGTTGATGACCGTCTACACAGCCATCAACCTCCCGTATTCATCGCTCGCGGGGGTGATGACGGGAAGCTCGGATGAGCGGGCCGTACTGAACCAGTATCGGTTCGTGGGCGCCTTCGCGGGTCAGCTCGTCGTCACCGGCAGCGCGCTGACGCTGGTCAGCAAGCTGGGCAACGGAAACGAAGCCGCAGGCTACCAGACCACGATGATCCTCTTTGGCATCGTCAGCGTGGTCTTCTTCCTCGGGTGCTTCGCGTTGACGCGGGAGCGAATCGAGCCGCCGAAGGGCCAAAAACCCGACCTCAAGGCGGATCTGAAGAACGTCCTCGAGACCCGGCCGTGGATCGTGCTGGTCGCCGTGGGCATCGTGAGCTTCACGCTCTTCGCGATGCAGGCCAACGTCGCCGCCTTCTACTTCAAGTACTACGTCTCCCCGGACGCGCATCTCGAGCTGCTCCGCTTTCCGGACTCCAACTGGGGAATCCTTCAGTTCATCTCGAATCTGAGCGAGAACGAGAAGTTCAACATCGTGGGTACCGTGGCTATCATCGTGGCCCTGCCCTTGGCGAAACCGCTGGCGTCTCGCTTCGGAAACCGGAACGTCTACATCGGATGCTCGATCCTGACGGCGCTCTTCAACGGACTGATGTTCATTCCGGGCCCGGATCAGCTTGGCCTGATCCACATCATCAACGTTCTCGGGAAGATGTCCTTCGCCCCGACCGCTCCGCTTCTTTGGACGATGATCGCCAATACGGCTGATTTCTCCGAATGGAAGAAGAACCGCCGGGCGACGGGTCTGTTCTTCAGCGCGTCCACGCTGTCGATGAAGTTGGGCTGGGGTCTCGGCGGCTATCTCTCCGCCTACCTTCTGGGCGTCTTCGGCTACGTCGCAAACCAGGACCAGTCCGACGAGGCCCTCATGGGTATTCGATTGATGATGACCGCCATCCCGGCGGCCCTCTTCCTGGTTGCAGGCGTCCTCCTGCTCTTCTACGAGCTGGATCTGAAGACCGTCACGACCATGCAGGCGGAGCTCAAGGCCCGACGCGCCGCGGCGCAGGCGGCCGAGGACGCCGAGCCGAGCACATTCTGAGGAAAGTGATGAGCGACGAGCGAACGATGGTTCGGCTGGGTGGGGACCAGCCGTGGGGACCGGAGCGAGCACCGCACGGCGAGTTCGTCGAGCGTGAGGGGCGGAGCTGGTACGCGATCCGCGACGTGGACGGCATGCCGCCCTTCTTCCTCACGCTCGCGAGCGCGTCGGACCACTGGTTCTTCGCGTCGAGCACGGGGGGCCTCACGGCGGGGCGCATCGACGCGAACCGCTCGCTCTTCCCCTACGACACCGTGGACAAGGTCACGGCGAGCACGGACACGACCGGTCCGCTCACGGTCCTCCAGGTCCGCATGGGCGAGGGGCCGGCCGTGCTCTGGGAGCCCTTCTGCACCGGCGGGCTCCGCGTGCAGAAGGTCTCGCGCACGCTCCTGAAGAGCCTCGAAGGCGACGCCCTCCGCTTCGAGGAGGAGAACCACGACCTCGGCATGACGTTCACGTACTCGTGGCGCATGGGCGAGCGCTTCGGCTTCGTCCGTACGGCCACGATCACGCGGAACGCCGACCAGGGCCCCTGCACCGTGCGCATGCTCGATGGCGTGCGGAACGTGTTGCCGCACGGCGCGACGCGCGCGCTGCAGACCTCGTACTCGTGCCTCCTCGACGCCTACAAGCGGAGCGAGCGCGACCCGGCGACGGGCATGGGCCTGTTCTCGTTGAGCTCCACGCTGACCGACCGCGCCGAGCCCTCGGAAGCGCTCCGCGCGACGACGGCCTGGAGCACGGGCCTCGAGGTCGAGGCCGTGCTGCTGACGAGCGACCATCGCATCGACGCCTTCCGCCGGGGCCTTCGCGTCGCAGGCGACGACGATGTGCGCGGCAAGAAGGGCGCGTTCCTCCAGGTGGCGGAGGCCACCATCGAGGCCGGAGCGGCGCTCCGCTGGTACGTCGCGCTCGACGTGGCGCAGAACGCCGGCGAGGTCGGGACGCTCCGGGCGGTGGTCCGCGATCACGACGGCGAGGGCCTCGCGCGCTTGCTCGAGGAGGACGTCGTCACGAGCACGCAGGCGCTCATCGGCACCATCGCCGCGGGCGATGGGCTCTCCCTCGGCGCCGACCGGCTCGCGACCACGCACCACTTCGCCAACACGCTCTTCAACCTCGCCCGCGGCGGCGTCTTCGTTCGCGGCACCAAGGTCGAGGCCCCGGACTTCGCGGGCTTCGTGCATACGCGGAACAGGGCGGTGCGCGTCGCGGAGGCGGCCTTCTTCGACGACCTCCCGGACGAGCTCGACGCGGCCGAGCTGCACGCGCGCGCGGAAGCGAGCGGCAACCGCGACCTCTGGCGCCTCGCCCTCGAGTACCTCCCGCTCACGTGGAGCCGGCGCCACGGTGACCCGAGCCGGCCGTGGAACGAGTTCTCGATTCGCCTGCGCAACGACGACGACACGCCGCGCACCGACTACCAGGGCAACTGGCGGGACATCTTCCAGAACTGGGAGCCCCTCGCCTACTCGTTCCCGGTCTTCGGCCCAGCCATCGTGGCGAAGTTCCTCAACGCCACCACGCCCGACGGCTACAACCCCTACCGCGTCACGCGCGACGGCATCGAGTGGGAGGTCCCGGAGCCGGACAACCCCTGGAGCAACATCGGCTACTGGGGCGACCATCAGATCGTCTACCTCCAGCGCCTCCTCGAGGCCGTCGAGGAGTTCCGCCCCGGCGTGCTCCAGAAGTGGTGGAACGAAGAGCTCTTCACGTCGGCGAACGTGCCCTACCGGATCGCGAGTTACGCCGCGACCGTCGACGACCCCTACGACACCATCGCCTTCGACGACGCGCTCGAGCACGCCATCGGCGCGCGCGAGAAGGTGATGGGCACGGACGCCCGGCTCGTGCCGGCGCCCGACGGGGAGGGCGTGCAGCACGTCACCATGGCGGAGAAGCTGCTCACGCTCCTTCTCGCCAAGCTCGTCAGCTTCGTGCCGGGCGCGGGCATCTGGATGAACACCCAGCGGCCCGAGTGGAACGACGCGAACAACGCGCTCGCCGGCAAGGGCGTCTCCGTCGTGACGGCGGCCTACCTCCGGCGCTTCGTGACCTTCTGGAAGGGGCAGCTCGAGCGCAGCGACGTGGCCTCCTTCCCCGTGTCGGCGACCGTCGCGACGCTCGCCGCCGAGATCGAGGGCGCGCACGTGGACGCGCGCCCCCAGCTCTCAGGGCCGATCACGCCGGAGGCGCGACGGGCGACCATGGACCGGCTCGGTGCCGCGGGCACCGCGTTCCGGGAGGCCATCTACGCTGGTCCGACGTCCGACCGAACGACCGTTCCGCGCGAGAAGCTCATCGGTCTCCTGGACGTCGCCTGCGCCCACCTCGACCACGCGCTTCGGGCGCGGCGTCGCGAGGATGGGCTCGCCCACGCCTACGACGTGCTCGTCCTCGAGGACGGCAAGGCGCACATCGAGGACCTCGACCCGATGCTCGAGGGCCAGGTCGCGCTGCTCTCGTCGGGGACTCTCTCCCCGGACGAGGCCCTGACGGTGCTGAAGGCGCTCCGGCGGAGCGCGCTCTACTGGGCCGAGCAGAAGACCTACCTGCTCTACCCGAACAAGGAGCTCCCGGGCTTCCTCACGAAGAACCGCTTCCCGCGCGAGCGCATCGAGAGCTCCGAGCTGGTGTCCAAGATGCGCTTCGGCGGCGACCACCGGCTCGTGGTCGTCGAGGGCTACGACGGCACCGCGGCCTTCGGCGGCGACCTGCGCAACGCGGCGGACCTCGAGGCGCTGCTCGATCTTCTGGCCGAGGACGCGCGCTACACGGAGATCGTGGCGGCGGAGCGCGCGGACATCCTCGCGCTCTTCGAGGAGGTCTTCGATCACCGCGCCTTCACCGGACGCTCGGGGCGCATCTTCGCCTACGAGGGTCTCGGCAGCGTCTACTGGCACATGGTCTCGAAGCTCTTGCTCGCCGTGCAGGAGACCTTCTGGGACGCCAAGGACGCGGGCGCGTCGCCGCAGGTTCTCGACGCGCTCGCCGAGGCCTACTTCGACGTGCAGGAGGGGCTCGGCTACCGGAAGTCGCCCGAGCGCTACGGCGCGTTCCCCACCGATCCCTACTCGCACACGCCGGAGACCGGCGGGGCGCGGCAGCCGGGCATGACCGGGCAGGTGAAGGAGGAGCTCCTCACCCGCCTCGGCGAGGTCGGCGTGCGCGTCGGCGAGGGCTCGCTCCGCCTGGACCCCGCGCTGCTGCGGGCCCGCGAGCTCGTGTCCGCGCCGACCGAGTTCCGCTACCGGGACGTGCACGGGGCCGAGCGCGCCGTGCCGGTTCCCGCCGGCGGCATGGCCTTCACCTTCGCCCAGACGCCCATCGTGATCACCACCGAGGCCGGCGCGCCCCGCATCCGCGTGCATCGGAGCAACGGCAGCTCCGAGGACGTCGAGGGGCTCGACCTCGGCCGGGAGCTCAGCGCTCACCTCTTCGCGCGCGATGGAGCCATCCGGGCCATCGAGGTTCGCCTCGAGCCCGGCCGCGGCTGAACCGAACGAACGGCCGGTGCCGCTCCCCGAGCGCGATCAGGGAGCGGCGTCGGCGGCGTGGAAGGTCACGTCGGCGATGCGGAAGTCGATGTCGCGCTCCGGCGTCGTGCTCACCCAGCCGAAGCCGAAGACGATCTCCTCGCGAAGGCCCGCGTCCAGCTCGATGCGGTAGCTCTGCGGGCTCGTCTCGAGGACCACGTCCTTCAGCTCCCGGGAGAAGTGGTCGACGTCCCAGTTCCCCACGAAGAAGCTCACCTTCTCGCCGCCTTCGGCGCCCCAGGCGCGGAAGGTCACCACGCGCGTGTTCGGCGGAACGCGCACGCCGGGCGAACGTCCCTCCCAGTTGCCCACGGGGTGCATCCACGCGACCGCAGCCCAGCCGTCCTGGGCCTCGCCGGCCCGGTATCGAAAGCGCCGACAGAAGCCGCTGCACCAGTCCGTGGCATCGCAGGCCTCGGTGCGGACGCGCCGGGTGGCGTCCCCCATGAAACCGCTCGGCGCGAAGTGGTCGTCGAGCCAGAAGGGCAGCGTGGGTCCGCGCGCGTCCACCTCACCCTCGACGCGGAATCGGGCGCTCGCGTGGGCGACGCCACCGCGCTCGTCCTCGGCGAAGACGAGGAGCCGATAGGGACCCGGCTGCGTCGGGGCGGCCTGCTCGAAGCGCGGACCTCCTGCTCCGCAATGCACCGGGATGCTCGCTCCCGAACCGCGACTCGCGATCTGTCCCGGGAGGTCCGAGCCGGGTGCGCGATCGACGTGGAGCGCCCAGGTGATCGTCGTCGCCCGCTCCGCCTCGACCACGGCCACGAGCGGCGCGCCCGGCACGACGGTCTCCCCGGCGAAGGGCGCATCGAAGGCCGCGACGCGAGGGAAGGTCCGGGGCTCTGCGCCCCAGGCCTCCGCGAAGGGCACCACCGTCTCCATCACTCGCGGCCCCGGTCCGAGCAGCGGGAACCAGGTATCGAGCGGCACCTCGCCTGCCGACCACACGAAGCCATACGCGCCGAGGCAGGCCGGCGCCTCCGCCGCCTGAAGCGAACGCGCGATGAAGTCACGCTTCTCCGAGCTGCTCTGGTCGATGGGCGCGCCCCAGGACGTGCGGCCCGTCTCCCAATCGCCGAGCGGCCCGAGCTCGGTCAGGATCCAGGGCCCGTCCCAGCCGCGCTCGGCCAGCCGCGCCGGGACGCTCGGCGCGCCGCCGTAGCTGTTGATGCCCCAGATCACGCCGGGCACGTGCTCGCGAAGCCTCTCGTCGTTGGCCTCCCCGAGGTCCGCCGTGACGACCACGATCGGATGGTGCGGATCCAGCTCCCGGACCATCTCCGCGAGCGCGCCGACCTCGGCCCACATGACCGGGTCGTCGTTGTCGATCTCCATCTCGTTGCCGAGGCCCCAGAAGAGGAGCGCCGGGTGGTCGCGCAGGGCCAGCACGTCCCGCCGCACCTGCTCGCGCTGCGCGTCGACGGCCTCCTCGTCGTGCCAGTCGAAGCCCTGCTGAACGTGCCCGAGCCAGAGCCCCTGGGTCACGGAGATGCCGAGCTCCTCGGCCTCGTCGAGGAACGTCCGGGCGTCGGGTCCCACGCCCCAGTTGCGCACGGAGTTGGCCCCAATGGACCGAACGTCCGTGAGACGACCCGTCGATCCGAAGCCGCGCACCTCGTAGGGCTGCCCGTCGCGGCGGATGGTCCAACCCTCGCCCTCGCGCAGGACCTCGACGTGCCGTGGGGTCAACGTCGGAGCCTGCGCGGAAGGCCCCGCCGCGGGCGCCCGACATGCGATGCCGAGCGCGAGGGCGGCGAGGAGCCTCGTCTTCACTGCGGGACGCGCTCGTAGACGCGCACGTAGTCCACGATGAGCTGCGCCGGGAAGGGCGTCGCGTCCGTCGGGTTGCCCGGGAAGTTCCCGCCGACCGCCAGGTTGAGGATCATGTAGAAGGGCGTGTCGAAGACCCAAGGGCCGGGGGTCCCGCCGGTGTTCACGCGGAAGAACTGCTCCCCGTCGATGCGCCAGATGATGCTCGTCGGATCCCAGTCCACCGAGAACACGTGGAAGCCCGTCGTGTAGTCCGTACCCTCGGACACGAGGCGCCGACCGATGGAATCCGCGCCGCTGTACTCCGGCCCGTGGATGGTGCCGTAGACCGTGTCGGCCCGGCCGATGTTCTCCATGATGTCGATCTCGCCGACGAAGGGCCACGGCTCATCGTCCTCGAAGCCCGCGCCGAGCATCCAGAAGGCGGGCCAGAGCCCGGCTCCGGGACCGGGGAGCTGCATGCGCGCCTCGAAGCGGCCGTAGCGCTGCGAGAAGTCGACGGCCTCGCCGAGCGTCTTGATCCGCGCCGAGGTGTACTCGGCCCCGGAGAAGCTCTCCTCGATGGCCGTGATCACGAGGTGCCCGTCGCCGTCGAGGGCAACGTTCTCCGGACGCCCCGTGTAGAACTGGAGCTCCTGGTTGCCCCAGCCGTTCACGCCGGTACCGGTGTCGAAGGTCCATTTCGTGAGATCCGGCGGGTTGCCCGCCGGACCATCGAACTGGTCCTCGAAGGTCATCTGGAAGCCGCCGGCCGGAGCCGCGACCTCATCGGAAAACTCCTCACCGCAACCGATGGCGAGCAAGAGGATGAACACGAACGAATGGGCGACGTGACGCATGGGTTCTCCTACGTGTGAAACTCGATCCGGCTACGCCTGAGCCGTGGGACGAGGGATGAGATCGGGGTCTTCGAGCGCGGCCTGAAGCACGAGGGTGGCGGCGCCCATGACGATGGCCTTCGCGCCGAGAGCGCTCCGGTCGATATCGGCGTGAGCGATGGACTCGGCCAGCGCTCGGCTCTGCACGGTCCGCCGGAGGGGCTCGAGGAGCACCTCACCGGTCTCGACCAGCTCCCCGCCGAGCACCACCCGGCCGGGATTGAGGACGTTGAGCAGGCTCGCCACGCCGATGCCGAGGACCCGTCCGGCGTCTTCCACCACCTCGACGGCGAGCGGATCGCCATCGAGCGCCGCGCTGACGAGGCTGTCGATGGTGATCGGGCCATGGAGGAGCGGCGACGCACGGAAGGCGCCGCGCTTGAGCACGACCTGCTCGAGGAGCGCGCCGGTGCCGACCATGGTCGCGAGGCAGCCGCGGAGGCCGCAGAGGCAGAGGGGGCCCTTCGGGTCGATGGTCACGTGGCCGATCTCGCCGGCGATGCCGGCGGTGCCACGAAAGAGCTGCCCGTCGAGGACGAGACCCGCGCCGATGCCCGTGGCGACCTTCAGGTAGATGAGGTCGCCGCCGTCACGGCCGGCTCCCCACCAGAGCTCGGCGAGCGCGCCGGCGTTGGCGTCGTTGTCGACGAAGACCGGGCGCCCGAAGGAGGCGCGCAGGCGGTCCTGGAGGTCGATGTTCCGCCACGCGGGTACGACCGTGGGCGAGAGGTGCCCGGGGCGACGGGGGTCGATGGGACTCGGAGCCGCGACGCCGATGCCCACGAGACGCTGGCCTCCGCCGAGCTCGACGAGGAGCTCGCGCACGAGGCGCTCGATGAGCGCGAGCGTGCCCTCCGGATCATCGCGGACGGGGAAACGGCTCGAACGCATCCCGAGGACGCGAAGCCGAAGGTCCGACGACGCCACGGCGATGCTCGAGGCGTCCAGATCGACGCCGATCAGCACCGCCGCGTCGTCGCGGAAGGCCAGGATGATGGGCCGGCGCCCCCCCGTGGAGGCGCCCGCCCGGGTCTCGTGAACGAGCCCCGTCTCGAGGAGCTCGCTCACGATGGCCGAGACCGTGGAACGGCTGAGCCCCGTGGCCCGCGCCAGGTCCGCGCGCGACGTCTCCCCTTCGTTCCAAAGAAGGCCGAGGAGGAGACGCCGGTGCTGCACCCGAATGGACGCCGAGTCACGGACGGTGTCCATGACGGGCGTACGTGCGGTGCGGCGCGGGGGCACGGAGCTCATGCGCGAGCAGGGGTCAGGGGCAGACCGAGCAGCGCCCGTAGACGTGGTTCAGGACGGTCGGGTTGGCCGTCGGCCGGAGACCACGGTTGGCGAAGGCCGAGCCGTCGGTGTTGGCCACGCATGCCGCGTCGCCGGCCATCACGTCGTCGACGAGGTTCTCCTGGTTGATGAAGCCGTCGACCATGTACTTGAACTCGAGCTCGGTGCCGTCGTTGATGTCGAAGTCCGCCTCGGGGAAGGTGAAGGTCTGCGAGAAGATGCCGTCGCCGTCCTCGTCGAAGAGACGAAGGCCCGGGTCCGAGCAGAAGCCGCAGAAGGCGCCCGTGATGAAGACCTCCGTGAAGGTGTCCTCGCTGGCGCCGCAGGTCCCGCCGCCGTTGGCGTCGGAGCTGTAGGTGTTCATGTCGACGTTGAGCTCGAAGGTGAACTCGCAGGAGCCGTCATCGCTCGTCGCCGAGTCGTCGAAGTTCGCGGCGTTCGGGTTGGTGCAGCCCGCGCCGGGATCCGCCGACTCGAAGACGACGTTGTCGGTGAAGAAGGAGACGGGCGCCTCGGCGCCGCCGATGACCCAGAGGAAGCCGGTCACGATCTCGTCGAACTCGGCCGAGCCCGGGATGGCGACCGAGTAGAGGGTCGGCGTCGTGGTCAGCTCGATGGTGTCGCGGACCTGGAAGCCGTCCCCGACGTCGCCCTCGACACCGCTGCCGAACTCGACGGTCTCACCGCCCTCCGCGCCCCAGGCCGCGAAGGTGATGCGGCGCGTGCCGCGGGGGATGGGGAAGCCCGGCATGGCGCCGAAGTTGTTCTCCGGGAACTGCCAGAAGACGCCGCCGAAGCCGCGCCCGCCGGGCGTGTAGGTCCAGCGACGGCAGGCGCCGTCGGCGCCGTCGACGCGCGTCGAGCAGACGTTGCCGGTGCCGTCGTCCACCTCGACCTCGATGCCGCCGGGCGTCTCGCCGTCCCCGATGAAGCCGCTGGCCGAGTACACGCCGTCCACGAAGAAGGGCAGCGAGCCGCAGGCGCCGAAGGAGAACGTGGGGATCTCTTCGCCCTCGGGGATGGGGATCGTGCCGCCGCGCTGGTTCGGGCTCGAGCCCTCGACCGTGCACTGGTCAGGCACGTCCTCGATGACGAGCGGGTCGCTCGCCACGGCGAAGCGGAACTGCCCCGTGCCGGCCGGGACCGTCAGAGCGACCGACCAGATCGAGGTGTCGCCGTCCTGAGCGAGCGCGGTGCAGCTCGCGGCGTCGGTGGCGCCGTTCTGCAGCACGCAGACGCCGTCGGCCGCGTCGAAGTCGATGCCGGCCATGTCGACGGTCAGCGTGACCGAGTACTCGCAGGTGCCGTCGTCCGTCGTCGCGGCCGGGTTGAAGTTGGCCGCGTCCTCGTCGGTGCAGCCGAGCATGGGCGTACCGCCCATGTCTTCGGTTCCGCCCCCGTCGACATCGGTCATGCCCATGTCGTCGGGGGACCCGCCGCCGCCGTCATCGTCGCCGCACGCCACGGCGAGGGAGAGCGCCAGCAGCGCCAATCCGTTCATCCAGTGCTTGTTGCTCATGTCATCTCCAAGCCGCCCGCTCGGGGCGCATCGTTCCATCGTTCCATCGAGTTCACGCCGCCGCACGGGCGGCGCCGTTTCAGTCGGTGAAATAGACCTCGTCGAACAAGAAGGTCTCGCCCGGAAGGCCGGCTCCCCCACCCAGGACGAAGGGCGCGGTGATGTCCCGGAGGTTCACCCCCTGCGCCTCGAAGTCGGCGAGCGGGATGTCGATGGGGTGCCACTCCCCATCGTTGACGTATCCGTAATCCGAGACGCTTACGCTGCCGAGACCCGCGCCGAAGTCGGACTGCATCTCGATATCGATGTCTTCGAAGGCATCGTCGGAGGACTTCAGAGCCAGGTGGAGCACGCGCCAGTCCGAGAAGTCGACGCTGCCGCCGCGCGTACCCGCGCTATCCGTTTGCTCCACGTAGAACACCCCGAAGCCCCAGAAGCCGAAGCCCGCGTGCGTGACCTCGCTCGAGACGCGGCCCTCGACGCGGTCGAAGGAGTCGCTGCCATCGATGGTGAAGTCGCCCGTACCGTCGCCATTGAGATCGAAGGCGAAGACGTTTCGAACTCCCGTCCCGACGGTGATCTCACGGGTGAAGCGGCCCTCGTAGGCAAGGCCGATCTTGAGGCGTTGCTCCCCTTCCTCGAGGGGGTCCGTTCCGGCGAGGAAGCCTTCGGGGAGTCCGGCATCGATCCGGTCCGCGAGCCCGATGTGGCTCGAATAGTCCGGCGTCGGAAGATCCTCGCGGCAGGTGGGTCCCAGGAGCAGGGCGAAGGCCAGCGCCGGAACCAGGCTGAAGTGGAAGCTCTGCATCACGGGTTCTCCTCGTCGCCGAAGCCCGGGGTCGGAACCTCGTCGGGCGGATCGGCCGGATCCGGGGGCGGAAGATCGCTTCCGGCCTGGCGTACGGCCACGAGCCCCGGCGGCGCGGTGATGTCGTCGTCCCCATCACCGTCGAGGTCGAAGCCGTTGGGGAGGTTCGACGGCGCGTCGACGAGCACCCAGTCGCCCGGGATGCGGCCGCCGAGGTCCACGATGCCGAGGACGGCGAGCGTCGCCAGCTCGAAGGAGTCGATGCCGTTGGCGGCGAACGTCCGCGTGTCCGGGAAGTTCAGGAGCATCGACTGGTAGCCGCGGATGGCGATCTCTCGCAGCTCGTTCTCCGTCGCCAGGTCGAGGGAGCCCGACTCGACGACGCGCTGGGCCGACTGAGCCGTGAAGAACTGGTGCTCGCCGGTGGTCTCCGTCGCGAGCAGCGTCGCGAAGGCGTAGTAGCTCGCCACGGCGCCACCGTTGGCGAGGATGCTGAACTTCGTCACCGCGCCCGGAGGGTTGTTCCGGAACGGGTTGTTCGGGTTGATCAGCGTGATGTCGGACGGGAAGACGCCCTCGTCCTCGTCGAAGAACTCGTACGTCAGGCCCGTCGTCTGGAACCCGAAGACGAAGTCGCCGGGGTCCTGGAAGCAGCCCCCGAGAGCCATGCTCAGCGCCACCATGAGCGCCGAGGCTTCAAATCGTGATCTGAACATAGGTCCGAATCTCCCACTCGGTGCCGAGCGCGTTGT
>JBCDGX010000076.1:0-13230 GCA_038750805.1 Myxococcota bacterium | reverse complement strand
TCACCGCGGAGGAACGCCATGCGCATCGTGATCTTCGGAGGCAGTGGGCTCATCGGACAGGGCGTCCTGCTCCAGACGCTCGACCATCCCGACGTTTCCGGGGTTCTCAGCGTGGGGCGCCGGCGCCTCGAGCTCGAACATCCAATGCTCCAGCAGATCGAGCACGCCGACTTCCTGGACTTCGCGCCCATCGCGGAGCGGCTGAGTGGGCTCGACGGGTGCTTCTGGTGCCTCGGCACGGCCTCCGCTGGAGTGAGCGAGGCGGACTACACGCGCATCACCGTCGACTTCACGGTCGCCGCCGCGACGGTACTCCGGGAGCGCAGCCCGGATCTCTGCTTCTGCTTCGTCTCCGGCGCAGGCACGGACCCCACGGAGAAGAGTCAGATGTTGTGGGCGCGCGTGAAGGGCCGGGCCGAGAACGCGCTTCGGGAGCTGGGCTTCGCGCGCCTCGTCGTCTTCCGGCCGGGCTTCGTCCGCGCGACGCGGGGCGCGACGTCCCGGGGTGCCGTCACGCGCGGGATCTATGCGGCTCTCCACCCCCTCCTTCGCGCGCTCGGCGCGGCGACCACGAACGCGGCAATCGGCGACGCGATGCTCACCGTGACGGCGCACGGCTCGGAGCACGAAGTGCTGGACTCTCGGGCGATCAACCAGCTCGCGGGTTGAGTCCCCGAGGTCGGGACCGCGAAGCGCCCGCCGTCGCTCGATGGCAACCTGGCCGGCATGAAACGCACGCGCCTTCCGGTCGTCGTCCTGGTCTGCGCGTACGCGGCCGGTGCCGACCCCTCGGCGGAGGAGCGTGCCGAGCTCGCGGCGTTCGTGGAGCTGGCGCGGTGATCGCGAGGGTCCGATGGGTCGCCCCGCTGCTCATCGCCTTCGCCTGCGCCGGCAGCTCTTCCTCGCCCGCCTCGCCCGCGGCCGCCATCGAGGACGGCACCCCGCGGGACCCCCTCGCCGATGCTCCGGATGCCGGGCGACGGCGATGCGCCGCCGGCCCCGCCGAACGCCACTACGAGGCCATGATCCTGCGCTGGCCGAAGCGCCCGGAGGCCTACTTCCGGCTCGGCGCGCTTCTCCAGGACCTCGTTGAGAGCTGCGAGAGCCCCTTCGTCGATCCCCTCGCGGCGATTGCGCGCAGCGGCTGGCTGCTCCGGCGCTTCGTCCTTCTCGGGGAGGGGCGACCCGAGCTCGCCGGCGCGCTCGAGGAGACGACGCGGCGCTGCCCGGGCAGACGCGCGCGCTGCGTTCCCGGACGTTGGCGGCGCCTCGAGGCCTTCGACCCCGTCGGCGAGACGGAGATGAGGTGTCTCGAAGAAGAGCTTCGCGCTCGCCACCTTGGCAGTGAGGCGCCGCCCGCGCGGGAGCGATAGGCCGGAGAACGGCCCGCGGCCCACGGCACCGTTCTCGCAACCGCGTCGCCCATGGATCGGGAGGACCGACTGGCGGGCGCGCTCCTCGGCGCGGCGCTCGGGGACGCCCTGGGCTTGCCCTTCGAGGGCATGAGCCGGGAGCGCCTGGCGCGTGCGCCCGCCGTCGTCGACCGCTTTCGGCTCGTCGGCCGCACCGGCTTCGTGTCGGACGACACGGAGCAGAGCGCCCTCGTCGTCGAGGCGGTGCTCGAGGCGAAGGGCGACGACGCGCGCTGCCTTCGGCGCCTACGCCGCTCCCTCGCGTTCTGGATGGCGCGCCTCCCTTTCGGCATCGGCGGCGCCACGCTGCGTGCGTGCCTTCGGATGATCCTCGGTCGACGGCGTACGGGCATCGCGTCGGCGGGGAACGGGGCGGCGATGCGTGCAGGGGTCCTTGGTGTGTGCCTCGCGGACGACGCGGGCCGACGGCGCCGGCTCGGACCTTCACTCGCGGCGCTCACGCACACCGACGAGCGAGCCATCCAGGCAGCGCTCTTCGTCGCGGAGCTGGCGGCGCTCTGCGCGCGTTCCTCCGTGACGGGTCGCGCGGCCCTCGTGATGGAGGCAGCCAAGGTCCTCGACCATCCTGAGCTGCGAGAGGCGATCACCAACGCATCGAAGCTGGCCGAGCAGCCCCTCGCCGTCGCGGTCCGGCGCTGCGGCAATACGGGTTTCGTCGTCCACACGGTCGGGCTCTGCACCTATTGCTTCATGCGCTATGGCGACACGCCTCTCGAAGGCATCGAGGCGGCCATCCGCGCCGGCGGGGACACGGACACGCACGCGGCCATCGTGGGCGGGTGGCTCGGGGCGCTTCACGGCGCCGGGGCGCTGCCGAGCCCCCTCCTCGCGGACCTGAACGACGGGCCCTTCGGACCGACGCACCTTAGGCGTCTCGCCGAGGCGTACACGCGCGGTGCCGCGGCCCCGCGATGGTCAGCGCTTCATGCGCTGCTCCGGAACGTCGCGCTCTACCCCGTGGTGCTCGGTCATGGCGTCGTACGCATCGCCCAGCGGCTCGGCGCGACCCCGCGCTGAGCGCGCCCGGTGGTTCCCTCGATCCCCCTTCGCTAGGGTCCGCGCCATGAAGGAGCTCCGGGTCCAGGCCCGCTACGCCGCGCCACCGGCCGACGTCTTCGAGGCGGTCTCGGACCACGAGGTCCTGCTCACCACCCCGGCGACGCGTTGCCGGCTGCTCCAGGAAGGCGAGGCCGAGCGCAACGGCCTCGGGGCCCTTCGCGAGATCCGCTCGGCGGGGCTCGTCTTCCGCGAGGAGATCGTCGCGTTCACGCGGCCGCATCGCTACGAGTACGTGATCCGCTCGCTGAAGGGTCCGGGCGGCCTGGCCCTGCCCGTCGAGCACGAGCTCGGCTGGCTCGAGCTCACGCCGGAGGGCGAGGGCACGCGGGTCGATTGGGTCTCGCGCTTTTGCGTGAAGCTCCCGGGCATCGGCGGCGCTCTAGAGGGGGTCCTCGGACCGCGCTTCGAGGCGACCTTCGCCGGCATGCTCGAAGGCGCCCGGAAGCGCCTGAGTTAGCTCAGCGCTCGATGGCGTCCGGAAGCGCCTGGGCAAGCTCAGCGCTCGAAGCCGGCGGAGTGCGTCCCGAACTCCGCCGCGAGGCCCATCGACTTCGTCGCCGCCTGCAGCTCCGCGGGCACGTTCCCGAAGAAGAGGAAGGCGCCGGGCGTCGCGATCTCGAGCAGGTCGCCGAAGTGCGCCGCCGCGGTCTGGCTCAGGTGGAAGCCGAGGGCGTCGGCGTCCCGGAACTCGTCGCGCGCACGTAGAGCGCGTTCCTACGCGCTTCGCGCATCTGCGACGGTACGTACGCGCTCCTCTTCGAGCGCGTCCTCGCCCATCTCCTCGAGGCGCGAGCGCACGTCGCGGGTCATCGGAGCAAGCCGTGCGCCGACCTCCCGGGCGCTGCCGTCGCAGTCCCACAGCGCTTCGGTGGCGAGGGCAGCGAGCGCGTCCGAACGACACGCCGCCAGCGCATCCAGTACCCGCGGTCGGATCCAGGAGTACGCGCTTCGCTCGTAGGCAGCGACCAGCCCCGCCGTCGAGCGCGGATCTCCGATTCGGCCGAGGGCCTGCGCCATGTCGCAGGCGCGGAAGTGGCGTTCGTCGTCGAGGGCGCCCGCGAGGGCATCCTCGGCAAGCGCGCGGTCCTCGGCTCGCGCGTGGCTGGCCAAGACCCGCTCCGCGGCGATGGACCTTGGGCCCCCCGAAGCCAGCCAGCGGCGCGCTAGGGGCAGCGTGGCGTCCCCTGGAAGGCTATCGAGGTAGCGCAGCAGCGGTGGCAGGGAGCGAAACGGGGGCCCGTCGCCGGCCTTGCTCTCGAGCTGCTCCACGACATAGGGAAGGAGGCCCCGGTAACCCTGCGCGCCCAGCGCGCGAAGGGCGGCGAGGCGCGCGTCGTGGCTTCCGTGCCGTGCGGCCACCTCGAGCGCGGAAAGGCTGCGGGCGTCACGCCGCTGAGCCAGTATCCGCGCGATTCTCACGTCGTTGGGAGGCTCGACCATGCGTAGGAGCTCCGCGGTACTCATGGCCGTATCGGGCTTCCGGACCGGGGTGCGCGGAGCCGATGGAACGTCCACATCGAGTGTTGCGACCAGCCTCGCGAGCTTCGGCACGTGCTTCGCCCAGCGGCTCCACGGGAGCGCGCCCTCCCAAGATACGGTGTCCCGGATCTCCGAATCGGGATGGGCCGCCACGCGGTGCAGGTCCGCGACCGCAAGCAGTCTGTGCCCGTAGAGAGCGTCGGCCTCTTCAAGAGCGCAAAGGGCGAGGGGCCAGCCCCGGCCGTCCAGCGCATCGCGGAGAGCATTTCGGGCGTCGTTCCGCCCCCGAACGGCCATCTCGCGCAGCGTGTCGGCCGCCAAAGCGCCTCGCCCAGTCGCGAGATCGCCAGTGCGCAGGGCGGCCGCCAGCGGCTCCACGTCGAGCCCGAGTAGGACCGCAAGCCCGCCATAGTACGCATCCCGCTCCTCGAGCTGTCGGTCGACCCGCGGATCGTCGAGAACGCAGCGCAGCAGCTCGTCCTTGCCGATCCCTGCCTTCGCCGCCGCTCGATAGCCGCGGCCCAGGCCACGCTGAAGCTGCCCTAGGAGCCCGTTGGGCGGCGCAATGGTCAGTTGGCGATCCACAGCGAAGCATGCGTGCCCGAGGGGGACCCGCGAAGCGTATTCGCGCTGCGCGGACATCGCGCTTTTTCACGCCTTCCGAGTATAAGGCGCCATGTTCACGCCCGCGAAGGACGCCGCGCCGCTGCTGCCGCCCCCGCCCCCCGGCCACTACGTGCTCTACGGGTGGCAGTGGAGCTACTTCACGCGGAAGCTCGACGCGGCGCTGCGCTTCTACGGCGCGTCCTTCGAGCTTCGGCGGAAGGACCCGGCGCACGCCGAGGAGATCCGCGTGCGCTCCGGGACGCATCAGGTGCCCGTGCTCCACACGCCGGAGAACTGGATGCTCGGCGACACCACGCCGATCCTGGCGCTGCTCGACGGCCGCTTCCCGGCCCGCGCGCTCGTGCCCCCGGGGCTCCTCGGGGTGCTCGTGCACGCGCTCGAGGAGTACTTCGACGAGTGGATCGCGCGGACGACCGTGCACTGGCGCTGGGCCTACGAGGAGAACCACGCGCCGCTCTCCCTCGACGCCATGGGCGGGGACGCGACGGCCGCGGCCAAGCTCGTCGATTGGGGCCGGCGCGTCTGCCGCGCGACTGGCGTGAGCTCCGACGTTCAGAAGGCCGCCGCCGAGGCCGAGTACCTCCGCATCTTGGACGCCGCGGAGGCCCAGCTCGCGGAGACGCGCTACCTCCTGGGGGACCGGCCGACGGCCGTGGATTGCATCGTGCTCGGCGGGCTGCGCGCGCACTTCCTCCACGACCCGGCGCCCCGGCGGGAGCTCCTCCCGCGCTACCCGCGCGTCGTGGCCTGGGCCGGCGACGAGGAGAGCGACGCCGCGCCGCTCGCCGACGCCTGGGACGGGGAGGGCGCGCTCGCCCCCTTCCCCGAGTCCACGCCCTTCGCGCGGACCATCCTCGCCGAGATGGCCGGCTCCTACGCGCCCTTCGCCGCCGGCAATCGCGACGCCCGCGCGGCGAAGCAGAAGGCCTTCGTGATCCCCATGTACGGCGAGGACGTCAGCTACCTCGCGCGCGGCTACGTGGAGCGGAGCCGGCAGATGGTCGCCCGGCGTGTCGCGGCGCTCGGTGCGGACGAGCGGGCCACCGCCCGCGGCTGGCTCGGGGCCGCCGGGCTCGCGGACGTCTTCTCCTGAGCGTCGCCCGGCATCCTGCGAGCTTGCGTTCGGCGAGCTTGCGTTTGGCGAGCTTGCGTTTGGCGAGCTTGCGTTTGGCGAGCACTCATCGTAAATCGCCGATGAACGCTCACCATGCTCGAACCCGACATCGTCCCGCCGCTCTGCTGCCCGCCCGCCGAGCCCTTTCCGCCGGTGCCCGCGGACCAGGAGGCCGCCGACGCCATGCTGGCGCGCCTCGCGAAGGCCATCGCGCACCCGGCGCGCGTCGCCATCCTCCGCCTCCTCGTGCGCCGCGAGGGCTGCGTGGTCGGCGCGCTCGTCGACGAGCTGCCGCTCGCCCAGTCGACGGTCTCGCAGCACCTAAAGCAGCTCAAGGAGGCCGGGCTGATCCGCGGCGAGGTCGACGGTCCGCGAACCTGCTACTGCATCGAGCCCGGGGCCGTCGCGACGCTCAAGGCGCTCGTGGAGGGACTCTGATGAGCGACGCGACGCTCCCCGCCCAAGGCGAGGGCGGCCTCGGCACCTTCGAGCGCTACCTCTCGCTCTGGGTGGCGTTGGCCATCACCGCGGGCGTGCTCCTCGGCCTCGTCCTCCCGGGCGCCTTCGCCGCCATCGCGGGCTTCGAGGTCGCCGGCGTGAACCTCGTGGTGGCGGTGCTCATCTGGCTGATGGTCTTCCCGATGATGCTGAAGGTGGAGCCCTCCTGCCTCCGCGACGTCGGGGACAAGCCGCGGGGCCTCGCGCTCACGCTCGTCGTGAACTGGCTGATCAAGCCCTTCACCATGGCGGGGCTCGGGCTCCTCTTCTTCGAGCACGTCTTCGCGGGCCTCGTCCCCGCCGAGGACGCGCAGCAGTACATCGCCGGGATGATCCTCCTCGGCGTCGCGCCCTGCACCGCCATGGTCTTCGTGTGGAGCCACCTCACGGACGGCGACGCCGGCTACACGCTCGTGCAGGTCTCGCTGAACGACCTGGTCCTCGTCTTCGCCTTCGCGCCCATCGCCGGGCTCCTCCTCGGCGTGACGGATCTCGAGGTCCCCTGGGCCACGCTCGTCGCGTCGGTGATGATCTTCGTCGTCGTCCCGCTCGCCGCCGGGATCGCCGCGCGCTCTCGGCTCGTGCGCCGCGAAGGACCGGCGGCCGTCGAGCGCCTCGCCGGTCGCCTCAAGCCGACGTCCATCGCCGGGCTCCTCCTCACCGTCGTGCTCCTCTTCGGCTTCCAGGCGGAGACGCTCGTGGCCCAGCCCGGGCGCGTGGTGCTCATCGCGATCCCGCTGCTCCTCCAGAGCTACGGGATCTTCGCCCTGGCCTACGGCCTTGCGCGCGTTCTCCGGTTGCCCTTCGACGTCGCGGCGCCGGCGGCCATGATCGGCACCTCGAACTTCTTCGAGCTCGCCGTCGCCGTCGCCATCAGCCTTTTCGGCCTCGCGTCCGGCGCGGCGCTCGCGACCGTCGTCGGGGTCCTCATCGAGGTCCCGGTGATGCTCTCGCTCGTCGCCTTCGCGAACCGCACCCGCGGCTGGTTCGTGCCGGCGCCGGCCTGAGGGCGGCGAGCCCGTTCGACGAACCGACCGCCGCGGGCGTCAGCCGCCGGGCCGCACGGGCAGCTCGGTGGTCTCCGCCTCGCTCACCGCGCGGCAGAAGGCCGCGAAGCGCGCGTAGGTCTCGGGCGGCACGTTCGTCTCGGGCATCTCCAGCCGGCGTCGCACCACGACGGCCGCTCCCTCGACGCGCGCCTCGCGCACGTAGACGGAGCCCAGCGGGCCCTCGAGGCGGACCGGCGGGAAAGCCGCCACCGTCGCCTCCGGGGCGGCGATACCGAGGACGCGTACGTCGACCTCGAGGGCCTGCGCCCCGACGCCCAGCGTCGTCCGTCGCGTCTGAAGCTGCGCGTAGGCGCGGGCGAGATCCGCCGCGAAGACCTGCGGGAGCCGGAGCTCCGCGCCCACGGGCCGACCGAAGCGCGGCACCCGCGCCGCGTAGCGCATGGTGAGCGGCCCCGTGCCCTCCGACCCCTCGAGGGCGAAGCTCGCCACCTGGGCGCCGGGGAAGGCCCGGCCCACGTAGCTCTCGCTCATCACGCGGGTCACCTCGGCGGCGGGAACCTGGCGCAGGGCGCGGCGCCACTGGGCGGCGATGGCGCCCCGATAGGTCTCCGTCGAGCGCAGCGCGGCGGTCCCGTCGGCTTCGAGCTGGACCTCCATGGCGTAGCGGCGAAGGTCTGCGCCCGGGCCCGGATCGGGCACGCGCACGCGCGGATAGCCCTCGCGCAGGAGCACCGCTTCCTGCCCGCGGAGCCCGCTCGGCACGTAGCTCCAGTCCAGGTCACGCCCCCAGAAGCCGACGAAGAGCGCCTCCTCGTCGTCCGTCGCCGGAAGGTGGAGCAGCGGGTTGTCGTAGAGGCCCCCGGTCGAGAGCTCGCGGGTCGCCGGGTCGTGCACGCCGCGCGCGATCGCGATGTCCGCCCGGATGTCGCACTCGTTCAGCAAGTAGCGCGCCACGCGCGTCGGGTTGCCTTCGCCGGCGAGGAGCATGGCCGGGCCGTAGCCGCCCCAGCTCTCGTCCGCCGGCTCGATGTTGTCGCGCACCCAGCGCGCCACCCGGTTCACCGCGTCCACCCGGTTCTCGGCGCTCGAGGTGAGATCCCGGCAGAGGTTCCGCGCCACGGGGTGCGAGGGATCCTTGTCCATCAGGAAGTCGTGCTCGGCGACGAAGTAGGGCTCCCAGCCCGCCCGGAAGCCGAAGCTCAGGGTCGGCCGCGTGTCCGGGACGCGCACCGTGCCGGGCTCGCGCTCGTCGATGGGCACGCCCTCCATCTTCCAGCGGTACATGCGCTCTCCGTCGCGGGTGGAGCGCTCGGCCTCGGGCGTGTTGCCCGTACGCTCGACGTCGAGCTCCATGGTCGCCGGCACCACCGCGACCATCTCGCTGTGGTGGAAGGGCTGCACGGGACTCGAGAAGAGCCAGCCGTTCGAGAGGAAGCCGCCGTTGAGCCGGGGCCGCGTCGTCCAGAGGTACTCCTCCTCGACGTAGTCGCCGATGGCGAGCTCCGTGAGCGGGATGCTCGACACGCCGGCGATGCGTTCGGGCTCGAGCTCCCGGCCATCCGGCTTGATCGTGCGCAGCGTCAGCATGCGCCCGCGCGGCGAATACTGACCGAGCCGGTCCTTGGCCTCCTCGCTCTGCACGCGGGTGATCTGGTGCACGAGATGGCGCGCGGAGCCGTCCGGGTAGACGCGCGTGACCATGTAGTCGAGCACGAGCACCTGCGGCGCGTCGGGGTAGGGATCCTCGGCCTCCCGGTAGCTCTCGAGCACGGCGCGCCCGTCGATGCGGAAGTCCTCCATGTCGTCCCGGCCGGTCAGATCCCGGCGGAGGTTCCGGAGGCCCTCCATGCGCGTCGGATCGCGCTGGGCGGCCGCGTCGAGGAGCGCCATGGCGCCGCGGCGGTCACCGCGCGCGAGGAGCCGGTCCACGCGGCGGGTCGTGGTGCGGCGTGACTCGGGCGCCTCGCCCTCGATCTCCTCTTGGATGGCGTTCTCGGTCTCTCGGTCGCCGCGCTGCATCGCGAGGCGCAGCCGAAGCCCGCGGGTCTCGCGTTCGGTCTTCAGCGGCGCGAGGCGCTCGAGCTCGGTCGCCGCCGCGTCCCAGCGGCGCTGGCTGAGGAGGAGCTCGAAGCGCGCGGTGCCGCTCGCGTCGCAGTCCATGAGCGCGTCGACGAGGGCGTTCGACTCGGCGACGCGCGAGTTGTCGAGGAAGAGCGAGCGCAGCTCCGCCACGGGCCGACACTCGCCGGGGAACTCCTCGACGAGCTTCTGGAGCTCGGCCTCGGCCTCCCGCGGCCGGCCGCGCTCGCTGAGCAGCTCGACCATCAGGTAGCGAAGCCAGGCCACCTCCGGCGCTTCCGCCGAGAGCACGCGAAGCTGCTCGAAGACCTCGTTGTCGTCATCGCCGCGGGCGATCTCGGCGACGGCCGGCCGGACCGCTTCCGGATCGCGCGCGTGGGCCCGGGAGAGCATGAGCGTGGTCAGCTCCTGCTTGTCCTGCTCGGGGAGGAGCGGGTCCGCGTTCATGATGTTCTGCCGGTGGGCGAGCATCGCGGCGGAGGCGAGCTCGCTCCCGAGGTTCGTGCCGACGATCTCCGTAGCCCCCACGCCGTCGCCCCGGCCCTGAAGCGCGTAGGCGACGAGGAGCGCCTCCGTCGGGCTGCCGGCCTCGGGCAGCGTCACGCCGCGCGCGGGCTCGTAGCCGGCGCCGAGGCGCCCGGCCCAGTCGAGGGCGGCGGTGAGCTGCACCGCCTCGCCGCGCGTCGAGAGCTTCAGCTCGAGCTCGTGGCGGCCGGCCGTGAGCTCGAGGGGCACGAAGGCGTAGGTCGCCGTGAGCTCCCGGCGGCGGTCGATGGTGTGGACGAGCTCGCCGTCGATGTGGACCTTCACGCTCGCCGGTGTGTCGAGGCGAAGCAGGTAGCTCCCGGTCTCGGGCGCCTCGACGAAGGCCTCGGCCACGGTCGTGCCGGGCCCCGAGTGCTCCTCGTTGCGGAAGGCGATGCTGCAGCCGTCGGCCTCGCCCTCGAAGCTCGGCACGTCGTCGGCCGAGGGGCCGAGGTCGTAGCGCTCGGCGAGGGCCCCGGCGCCCTCCGCGGGGAGCGCCGCGTCGAAGGTGAGGTTCGGGTAGGGGTGGAAGGGCCCGGCGGCGCGCCACTCGCGGAGGCATCCGATGCGCTCCGCGGCGGCCTCCACCGCGTCCGCATCGCCGTCCCGGCGGAGCTGCTGGATGAGCGAGAGCGCCGCCGCGTCCATCGCGGCGTGGCCGAGCGCGCCGGGCGCTTCGAGCACGCGCTCGAGGAGCGGGCGCGTCACCCCGGCGTAGCCCGGCACGGCCCCGTCCAGCCCGCGCATCGCGTCGAGCGCGACCTCGGCGACGAGCGGGCTCCACTCGGCGTCGGGCTCCCCGGCCGTCGTGGCCTTCGCGGCTTCGACGGCGCGCAAGTAGGCCGGCAGGGCCTGGCGCGGATGGCCGTGGAAATCGTGCTCCCATCCGCTCAGGAGCTCGAGGCGCGCGCGTCGCGCGTTGCCGTCCACGACGTTCAGCGCGCGCTCGATGGCCGGGCGCGCGAGCTGGGCGTCCCCGGCCTCCCCGAGGAACTCGACCTCGGCGAGGAGCGCCGCGATGGCCGGGTCGTTCGGTGAGGCCGCGGCCTGGGCGCGGACACGGGCCACGAGCGACGCCGCCTCCGAGGCCTCGCGGGCTTCGGGGGTCTGCGGGCCCGCGCAGGCGAGGGCGAGGGCGAGGAGTGCGAAGCGCTTCACAAGTCCCCTCCCGGCCGGATGGCCACGCGCTCGCGCAGCAGCGCGTCGGCGCGCTCCACGAAGCCGCGGAAGTCCTCGTACTCGTCCGGCGCGATGCGCGCCTGCGTGAGCACGACGTTCGTCTCGATCTCGACCGTGCTCCCGCGCTGGGCGTAGCGCACGCTCACGCGCCCGAAGCGCGAGCTCGCCTCGCCGCCCTCGGGCATCCGCGCGACGCCATGACCGGCGGGCAGCGCGATGGTGCGCACCTCCCGCACGGCCCCCGGTGGGCCGAGCATCAGGGGATGCCTTCGCGTCGGCGTCGCGGCCATGCGGCTCAGGCGTCCGGCGCCGGGGCTGATGAGGAGCTCGCCGGAGGCGCGCTGAGCCATCTGCGGCACCGTCGCCTCGTAGCGGAAGCGCACGGGCTCGCGCGGGTCGAGCTCCTCGAAGCTCTCCTCGGTGATCTCGATGCCCGGATAGCGCTGACCGAGCGTCTCCTGGAGGCGCTCGCGCCGCGTCGCCGCGGCCTGGTAGCGCCGCCGGTACGAGCCCGCGCGCGAGCCCGTGACCGTCTCCTCGCCCCGGACCTCCGCCGAGCCGTCGGCACGAAGCCGGACGTCGAGGCGTCGCTCCCGGCGCACCTGGTCCGCCGGGACGTAGGGCGTCACGCGGAGCTCGGCGGTCTCCGGGCCGACGACGAGCGTCAGCGCACCCTGGTCCCCGCCGGGGGTCTCGCGCATGCCGTGCGTGTCCGTGGTCCCGTCGAGAAAGAGGTCGAGCTCGGGGACGTAGGCGATGGCGTGGTTGAACACGGAGAGGCTCGCCGGAGCGTCCCCCACCAGGCCGAGGTTGCTCGTCCGGATGAGCGCGATGCGCGCGTCCACGCCGGCGAGCTTCAGCATCACGTAGATGAGCGAGGCCGTGTCCTTGCAGTCCCCGAAGCCCCGGTCGACGACCTGCGTCACCCGGTAGGGCTTGAAGCCGTGGATGCCGAACTCGAGGCCCACGTAGCGCGTGTTCTCCGTGACCCAGGCGTAGATGGCCGCGACCTTCTCCTCGGTCGTCTCGAGGTCCGCCGTCAGCTCCCGGACCGTGCGCTCGATGCCGGCGTCGGGGCGAAGCTGGTCTCGGGCGAGGCCCCACCACCAGCGGCCGACGTCCTCCCAGGTCGCGTAGGTCGAGACGTGGAGGTAGGGCGCGACCTCCGTCGCGCCGGGCATGCTCGGCTCGCTCTGGAGCGGCGCCACGTCCCGGGCGACGAAGCGATGGAGCTGCGTGTCGCCCTCGCGCGACTCCTCGTGCGTGAGCCCCGGGAGCGTCGGGTCGTTGAAGTGGAGCGTGCGCGCGACGGGGGCGACGATCACGTTCTCGAGGTGCCGCACGGGCACGCCGCGCTGGAGCATGCTCAGCGCGCCGAAGTAGTCCCCGAAGGCGTTGCGGCGCGAGACGTCATCGACGCGGTAGCGCACCTCGACGACGTCCCCGGGCTCGAGCTCCGGGAAGCGGAGCACGCGCTGGCGCATGTCGTAGTACACGCGGTAGGCGGCCTGGCCGATGTTGCGGTCGAAGCTCTCGTAGTTGTCGAGCACCGTCCCGTCGGGCCGGTAGGTCTTCACGGAGCGCACGTCGACCCACTCGGTGCCGGGCTCAAAGGGGATGCCGTAGACGCGGGCCTCGCGCGCGCCCTCCTCGTCGTGCACCTGGAAGACGTACTGGCGGAAGCGATGCGTCAGCCCCGTCGCATAGACCGTCGTCACCGTGAGGTCGTGGAGCACGCTCATCGGGTAGCGGGCCGCGCCGGTGCGCCGGGCCAGGAACTCCTCGGGCGCGACGGCGCGGTTCTCGTCCGGCCGCTCCGTCGGCTGAAGCTGCTCGACGCGCGTCCGGACCCCGGCGTCCTGGGGCCGGAGCGCGAGCGCCGTCCGGAAGGCCGCGAGCGCCTCGTCCGTGCGCTCGAAGCGGAGGAGCGCGTCGCCGTAGCGCACGTGGAAGCTCGCCTCCTCGGGGGTCCACTCGATGAGCCGCCGGTAGATGTCGAGGGCGTCGGCCTGGCGTCCGAGCCCCTCGAGCACCGAGGCCTCGTACATGTGCTGGCGCGAGCTCTGAGGGGCGAGGCGGCGCATGGCCGCGAGGTGCGTGAGCACGCGGTCCGTCTCGCCGCCTCGCCCCTCAGAGCTCGCGCCAGCACATGTACGAGGCCTCGGTGCTCGAGGGGCTCGGACGCCAGGCCGACGCCCTCGACATCTACCGGCGGCTCATCGAGTGG
>JBCDGX010000075.1:0-13234 GCA_038750805.1 Myxococcota bacterium | reverse complement strand
GCCGTCGGGTCCCCCGCGGCCGCCGCGACGGGCAGCGCGAAACGGGCCGCTCGGCCGAGCCCGAAGCGCTCGAGGCGCCGCGCGAGGCGCGCCGGCTCGAGCGGCCACGCCGTGGCCACGATCCGGAAGTCGCGCACGCGCCTCCGGTCGCGGGCGTCGCTCCGATTGCGGACGAAATGCGCGACGAGGTGCGCGTAGAAGTCGTGGCGCTCGGGGACCCGCGCGTGAGGCGGGAGCGCGTCGAAGGGCTCGGCGCGCTCGAAGAGCGCGTCCTCGTCGATGTGGAAGAGCCCGGGATCGCTGAGCGCGACGTGGAGGTCCAGCTCGAGCGCGCTCTCGGGATCGGAGAAGGTCGTCGCGCCCCACGCCACCGAGCGCAGGGCGAACCCGCACGCCTCGAGCGCGGCCTCCGCCTTCCGCCGGTCGGCCCGCGGCACGAGCACGTCGACGTCCACCATGCGTCGCAGTGGCTCACCGAGGCGCTCGGCCAGCGCCATGGTGACGACCCCTTTGAGCGCGAGCATGGGCACGCGCGCATCCGCGAGCGTCGACGCCGCGCGGGCGAGGAGCTCGCGAGCGGCGAGCACGTTCATCGCGACCTGGACCTCGCGGCTCACGGCACGCTCCGCACGGGCACGGGTCCCGAGCTTCGTGGAGGCACGCGGGATCGGGGCGGCGCGGTGGCTCGGGGCGGCGCGGTGGCGCGGGGCAGCGGAGCGCTCACGCGCGCGGGGCGGCCGTGGGTGACGCTCACCGCGAGCTGCGTCATCACCAGGAAGGTCGCCGGGATCGCGGTGAGCACGCCCGCGCCGATCAACCCCGTCCCGAAGGCCGTCAGGGCCAGCGCCCAGCAGGCGTGGACCCAGAAGGGGCGGCTCGCCTGGGGACGGCGCAGCACCAGCGCCCAGACCAGGAAGGCGAGCCAGAGCAAGAGCCCCGGCAGCCCGAGCTCGAGGGCGAGGCGGGCGTACTCGCTCTCGAGACCGATGCCCGGCTCGGCCATCCCGGCGAGGAAGAAGGGAATGCTCGTCCCCGTCGCGCTCGCCAGCCCCGCCCCGAGCGGGTGCTCGAGCACGATGTCGACGAAGCTCATGTTCACGCTGATACCGACGCGCTGCTGGACGTAATCGAGGTCCGTGAGCGTGGTGATGCGCTGGAGCCGTTCGTCCTCCGCGACGTAGCCCCCGACCAGCAGACCGACGAGCACGAGCGCCGGGAGCAAGCGCCGGTCGAGGCGGCCGCGGAGCACGAGGAGCGCGAGCACGAGCCCGAGCTGCACCACGGGAAGGCGGGAGCCGCAGAGGAAGGTCCCCGCCACCGCCGCGCCGAAGCCTGCCATCGCGAAGAGGCGCGCCGACGCTCGGCGCTGCGCGAAGGCGAGCCAGGCGATCAGCGGGGCGGTCAACGCCATGGTGCCGCCATAGGCGTGGGAGCTGCTGAACGTGGAGGGGATCCGGTGGTCCCCGGTCGCCACCATCGAGCGGTGGATGATCTTCGTGACCGGGTTCAGCGGGAAGAAGGGCTCGATGCCGAGCCGGTACTCGGCGATCCCGAACGCGAAGGCCACCAGGTTCAGCAGCACGAGGCCCTTCGCCAGCACCGTGATGTCGGACTCCTCGAGCCGCGAGGCGAAGATCAGGATCGGCAGAAAGAAGATCGTGCTCCGAAGGCCGACGAGCTGGATCAGGATCGGCTGGCGTCCGACCACCAGCCCCAGCGGGATCATCAGCACCGCCCAGAGGATCAGCGCGGAGGTCCAGAGCCGGAGCGTCGCGTCCCCCGCCTGGAAGCGCCCGCGCTGGAACTCCACCAGGTAGAGCGTCAGCGTCGCGGCGTCGAAGATGAAGTGGGAGAACCCGTCCGGGAAATTGGCCCGGAGGATCCCGTAGCCGTAGCCCACGGCCGCCAGCGCCAGAAAGCCCCCGCCCCGGGAATGGCGCCCTCCGAGGGCCACGAGGAGGCAACTCGCGATGAGGAGCGCCAGGCCCACTCAGCAGGCCTCCGCGTACGCCGCGAGCGTCGCGCGCGCCATGGTCTCGGCGCCGAAGAGCGCGCGCGCCCGGGCGCGGGCCCCCTCCCCGAGCCGCGTCCGCACGTCCGGCTCGAGGAGCTCCCGGGCCGCCGCGCGGAAGGCCGCGGCGTCGTCGACGGGCACGGTGCGACCGCTCGCCCCGTCGAGGGAGACCCAGGGCACGCCGGAGCCCGGGATGTCCGTATTGAGCACGGGGCATCCGCTGGCCATGGCCTCGACCTGCACGAGGCCAAAGGCCTCGCTCCGCGCGACGCTCGGCAGCCAGAGCGCCGTCGCGCGCGCATAGAGCGAGCGGAGCTCCGCCTCGCTCACGTCCCGGCGCCAGGCGACGCGCTCCGCGACGCCGAGCGCTTCGGCCCGGCTCTCGAGCTCCTGGCGAAGGGGCCCATCGCCCACGACGACCAGCCTCCCGGGGAGCCCCTGGAGCGCCTCGAGCGCGACCTTCAGGCCCTTGTAGTAGACGAGGCGCCCGACGAAGAGCCAGAGCGGCTCGGCACCGGTCTCGGCCTCGCGCTCCACCTCTTCGAACACGGAGAGGTCGATGCCGAGGGGCACCACGCTCACGCGCGCACGATGGCGCCCGAGGACCTCCGACGCGCGCGCGTAGGCCTCGCTCGTCGCGAGCACGCGGTTGGCGCGCCCATACACGTGCTCCTCGACGGGGCCGTGAATCCGGGCCAGGCGCCGCTGCTTCACGATGTCGCTGTGATGGGTGACCACCAGCCGCCGCGGCCGCGCGAGCGCGCAAGCCGCGAGCATCGCGGGGTTCGGCGTGTGCAGGTGGACGACATCGGTCGCCTCGAGCCGCCCCCGGAGCACCTCCGCGAGGAGCGGGGGCGAGAGGTCCGTACGCGCCAGCTGGAGCGCGCGCCCGAGGCGGCGCACGCGAACGGGGCCGTCCGTGTCCTCGCGCGTGACGACGCGGGCGACCGTGCGGCCGAAGGCCGGCGCTCCGCGCACGTCCTCGTGGTTGAAGCAGAGCACCTCGACCGCGTGCCCCGCCGCGGCCTGGGCGCGCGCGAGCACCTGCACGTGGGACTCGATGCCCCCGCGCGCGGGCGGGTAGTACTTGCCGAGGTGCAGGATGCGCACCGAGCTACTCCGCGGCGGAGGCCGTCTCGGTCTCGGTGGGGTCCGGCTCCTCGCCGTAATACTCGCCGTAGGCGCTGTAGTAGTAGCCCTTGCCGTAGTAGCCCTCGCGCGAGGCATCGAGGTGGTTCACCACCGCCCCGAGGATGCGCGCGCCGACCGTCTCGAGCTGCCGCACCGTGGCACGGAGCGCATCGCGCGTGGTGACGCCCCACTTCGTCACCACGATCACCCCGTCGAGCTGGGGCGCGATGACCGCCGCGTCGGTGACGACGCCGAGGGGCGGGCTGTCGAAGATCACGACGTCGTAGCGGGAGCGCATCGCGGCCACGAGCTCATCGAAGCGCCGGCTGTGCAGGAGCTCGGCCGGGTTCGGCGGGACCGGACCCGCGGGCACGAGGTCGAGCCCTGGCACGCCGGACTGCTGGATGGCCTCGTCGATGGTGCTTTGACCGACGACCACCGAGCTGACGCCGCGCGCCGCGGAGATGCCGAAGGCCTTGTGCACACGCGGCTTGCGGAGATCGGTGTCGAGGAGGACCACGGTCTTCCCGCTCGTGGCGATGGATGCCGCGAGGTTCGAGGCCACGGTCGTCTTACCCTCGCGGGGCTGGGAGCTCGTCACGACCAGCGCCTGGGCGCGGTCTTCGCCCACACTCATGAAGGTCAGGTTCGTGCGCACGGTCCGGATGCACTCGGCCGCCATCGAGGTCGGCGCCTCGGACACGACGAGCGCGGGATTTCGAACGTCCTCGTCGCGTGCGCCGGGACGCTTCGAGGCATTCCGCTTCTTCTTCACGTCCTCGCCGACGAGCGGAATCACGCCGAGCACGGTCACGCCGAGCTCCTCGACCTCCTCGGGCGAGCGCAGGCGACGGTCAAGGAGGCTCAGACCGAAGGCGAGCAGGATGCCGAGCACGAGGCCGCCGATGACCCCGCCGGTGATGTTCGCTTCGACGTTCGGCGAGACCGGAACGGCCGGACGTTCGGCGCGGTCCACCAGGCGCACGAAGCTCGTCTGGAGCATGCGCGTCAGGTCCGTCTCCGTCGTCCGCTGGAGCACCATCTCGTAGAGCTTGGTCTTGCTCTGCCGCTCGCGGTTGAGGCGCTGGTACTCGATCTCGCGCAGGTTCAGGTCGAGGCCGGCGGCGTGCGCGGACTCGAGGGAGCTCCGAAGGCCCTGCTCCACGGCACGCACCTCGCGAAGGTCGGCCTCGGCGTTCGCCACGACGATCGCGACCTCGGCCGCGATCTGCCGCTCGAGGCTCTCCACCTCCTCGGCGAGCGCACGCATCTCGGGATGCGAGTCGCCGAGCCGGCTCGAGAGGCGCTCGCGCTCGGCGAGCTTCTCGCGCATCTGCCCGCGCAACGAGGTGACGGCGGAACGCTCGTCGAAGACGGTCCCGCTCGACTCGAGCGCGTCGTCGGAGAGCGCGGCCTGAAGCCGCGCCACGCGCGCCGACATCTCGATGCGCCGCTTCTGCGCGTCCGTGAGCGCGAGGGAGAAGCTCTCGATCTCGGAGGCCACGAGGTTCTGCCGGTCCTCCATGGAGACCGAGAGGACGTTGTGCTCCTCCTTGAACTCGTGGAGCGCGAGCTCCGAGCGCTCGACCTCGCTCCGCAGCTGATCGAGCTGCTCCCCGAGCCACTCGAGCGCGTTCACCGTCGAGCCCATGCGGTCCTCGAGGGTCTTCTCGACGTAGGCATCGGCGAAGGCGTCGGCGATGGCGCGCGCGCGCTCGGGGCTCCGGTCGCGGACGTGGAGGCGAACGAGCCGCGTCTCCTTCTCCGGCGCCACCTTCAGGCGGCGCTGGAGCGCGCGCGCGGTGCGCCGAAGCGAGCGGGGCTCGAACTCTTCGTCGGCGCCGTCGACGTCCCAGAAATCCGGGTCCTCGTGGAGCCCGAGGCGCTCGCCGACGCGCTGGGCGACGCCCCGGCTGGCGATGACCCGATACTGCGTCTTGAAGAACTCGCGGGCGGTCCAGTAGCCGCCGATGGGATCGCCGACGTCCTGCACGTCGCGGCCGAGCGGCGTGGGGGGGTTCGGATCGAACTCGAGGACGGTGGTCGCCTCGTAGATCTTCGGCCGCTCGAGCGTCCAGAGGGTGACGAGGGTGCTGACCACGGCCGTGACCACGAGGATCAGCCACTTGCGGGCGAGAACGACCCGCAGCATGCGCCTCAGATCGGGCCCGTCACCACCTGCGGGCATGTCTCCGTTATTCGCCATCCCCATCGTCAACCCTTGGAAGTTGCTTCGATCTCGCCCGACGTTCAAGGCGCCCGCGTCGACGCTCCGCCCAGCCGCAGCTTTGCTCCCGGCCCCGCCGGCAGAGGTCGGCGTGAGCGCTCAACGCACGACGGAGCTGTCCGAGGTCCTCGGCGAGGCGCGCGATGTGGAGCAGCACCTCGTTCGAGCGGCCGTCGAGGCGGTGCGCACGCTCGTAGGCCCGGACGGCCGCGCCGAGGTTCTCCCGCTCCTCCTCGATGCGCCCCTCGGTGGCCCAGGCCCGCGCGAGGTCCCGGGCCGACCCGGCGGCGAGGGTCCGCAGGCGGCGGAGCTGGCGCTGGAGCTCGGCCTCGTCCCCGGCCTGAGCGGCGAAGCGCGCCCGCGCCGCGACGGCCTCCGTGGTGCTCGCCCGCGCGGGGAGCTGCTCGAGCGCCGCGGCCGCCCCCTCGCGCCGCGCGACGAGCTCGGCCGCGAGCACCCGGGCGTCCTCGCGCTCCGGGGCCAGGGCGAGCACCCGCTCGACGTCGGCCTCGGCGAGCTCGGGTGCCGTGTCCACGGTCCGGCGGGCCCGGCGAAGGAGCGCCTTCAGCGCGTCCGGGTCCCGGGCGAGGAGCCAGGCGTCGAGCTCCTCGAGGCGGCGCGCGTCGACGCACCCGGCGAGCCGCTCGACGACGCCGCGCCGAAGCATGACGTCCGGGGGGATCGCGCGAACGAGCTCGGTCACCGAGAGCTCCTCGGCGAAGCGGCAGAGCAGCGTCCGGCTCGCACCGGTCCCCCGGGCCTCGGCCTCGCGCAGCTCGAGGAGAGCCTGGGAGAAGGCTCCCCGGCGTGCGAGCCAGCTCGCGGCGAGGAGATGCGGAGCGGGCCAGCCGGGCGCGAGGCTCATGCTGCGGTTGAGCCACCTGAGGACGTTCGGGTCGCCGACGCTCTCGAGGGCGAAGGCGATCTCCATGGCGATCTCGGGGTCCCGCGGGTGGAGCCAGCGCGCCTCCTCCGCGAGCGCCTTCACCCGCGCCTCGGCCGAGGGCCCCACGGCGGCCTGACGGAGCGCCGCCGCGAGAGCGTCCGGTCGTCGCGCGGGCACGCCGGGCCCCAGCACCGCGAGCGCAGCGGCGAGCCCGAGGACCGTGGCGAGGAGCGGTCGCCAGGAGCGCGAGCGGCGGCGGGAGCCCGCCTCACCGCGCGTGAGCACGACCCCGAAGGTGAAGGCCGCGACGGGCGCGACCCCCGCCATCTCGAGCGCGAAGTCGACGGTGTCGTGGAGGACGAGCGCCAGGAGCGCGGCGGCCGCGCCCGCGACGGCGAGGCGCTGCGAACGGAGGCCGCGGCCGAGCTCCTTGAGGAACGGGAGCGCCAGCAAGACCGCGAGCACGCCCCACTCGACGAGCCACTGGGCCCCGATGTTCTCGGGATGCGTGAAGAGCTTGTTGGAGACGTCGTGCTCGGCGAAGACCGAGCGGAAGGCCCCCCGACCGATGCCGAGGACCGGATGCTCGAACGCGAGCCCGAGGCTCCGCTGGGCGAGCGCCAGCTTGCTGTAGTCCCCGGCCTCGAAGTCGCGCACCACCGCCGCCAGGCCCACGTAGGCTCCGGCCCCGAAGGTGGTGGCGGCGAGAGCGAGGGGCGCGAGGACCTGCCAGCGCTCGGAACGCCGCGCCTGGCCGCGCTCGTTTCTCCCGCGACGGCGAAGGGCGAGCCCGGCGATCAGGGTCCAGCCGACCACCAGGCTGAGGACCGCGCCGCGGGACACGGCGAGGAGCGCGCCGAGCCCACAGACGCCCGCGGCGAGCAGATGGAGGGTCCGCCGCTCCCGCGACGCCCCGAGCGCCAGCCCCGTGGCGAGCGCGGCTCCGAAGGCGAGGAACCCGCCGAGGTGGTTGTTGTTCAGGAGCGGAGCCAGCAGCGCCGGCGCGGCGTAGCGAGGCGCGTGGACGCCGTAGAGCTTCTCGGCGCCCGCCAGCGCGTGCGCGAACCCGATCAGCGCGACGAGCACAGGGCTCGCCAGTGCGAGGAGGAGGGCCTTCTCGCGCCCCTCCTTGGTCGCCACGGCCCGGCCCAGTCCATAGGCCGCGACGATCGCGACGCCGACGACGAGCGCCTCGAAGGTGCCCGCCGGATCCAGACTCAGCGGCACGAAGGCCGGGTCCTCGGCGAGCTCCCCGGGGGCCACGAGGGCGAGGCGCTGCGGCGCAAAGAACGCGACGAGCCCCCGGGGCCAGGGAATCGCCTGCACGCCCGTGAGGAACAAGGGCGCGAGCACGAGCGCATCGCGACGCTGAGGTGCGAAGAGGCCGCCCGTGACGAGGGCGGCCGCGAAGGCCAGGAGCGCGAGGCTCGCGATGAGCGGAACGCTCCATCCCGGCGCGCCGCCGAGGAGGAGCGGCGGCACGACGCACGCGAGCGCCCCGGCGACCATGGGCACCTGCGCGAGCGCGCGCGGGCCGCGCCGGCGGCGGCGCGTCACGTGTCGTAGAACTCCCGGTACCACGCGACGAAGCGCCCGAGGCCCTCGTCCAGGGTCGTCGTCGGCGCGTAGCCCACGAGCGCCTCGAGGCCGCTCACGTCCGCGTAGGTCTCGCGCACGTCGCCAGGCTGCATCGGCGCGAGCTCGACGATGGCCTTCTTGCCGATGTGCTTCTCGAGGAGCGCGACCATATCCTTGAGCTCCTCGGGCGAGTGGTGACCGATGTTGAGCACCCGGTGCGGGACCTCGAAGGCGTCGTCCGCGGGCTCCGGCGGTGCGTTCATCACCCGCATGACGCCCTCGACGACGTCCTCCACGTAGGTGAAGTCGCGGCGCATCTCGCCGTGGTTGAAGAGTGTGATGGGACGGCCGGCGACGATCGCCTTGGTGAAGATGAAGGCCGCCATGTCCGGCCGGCCCCAGGGGCCATAGACCGTGAAGAAGCGGAGCCCCGTCGAGCGCACGCCGAAGAGATGCGCGTAGACGTGCGCCATGTGCTCGTTGGCGCGCTTGGTGGCGGCGTAGAGGCTGACCGGACGATCGGCCCGGGCGTCCTCCCGGAAGGGGATGCTCGAGCCGATGCCGTACACCGAGCTCGAGGAGGCGTAGACGAGGTGCCGCACCTTCGACGCGCGGCACGCCTCCAGCAGGTTCACGAAGCCGACCAGGTTGGCCTGCACGTAGTCCTCGGGATGCGTGAGCGAGTGCCTCACCCCCGCCTGCGCCGCGAGGTGGATCACCGCGTCGGGCCGGGCGTCCGTGAAGGTCGCGTCGAGCGCCGACCGGTCCTCCACCCCCGCGCGGGTGAAGTGGAAGGCCTCGTGCCCCTCGAGCTGCCCGAGCCGCGCCTCCTTGAGCGCCGGGTCGTAATAGGCGTTCACGCTGTCGTAGCCCCAGACCTCGTGTCCGTCGGCGAGGAGGCGGCGCGCGGTGTGGAAGCCGATGAAGCCGGCCGCGCCGGTGAGGAGGACGCGCATCAAAGGCTCCAGTAGCGGAGGTCGGGCCGAACTTTCGAAGGCTCGAAGACCGAGCGCACGTCGATGAAGACGCCGCGCTCGCGTACCGCGTCGAAGAGGGCCGCCCCCCGCTGGCGATAGGAGGCGTGGGGCACCGCGAGCACGAGGGCGTCGAGCTCGCGGAGCGCGCCCTCGCCCGCGAGCGCGATGCCGTGCTCCCGCTCCGCGTCCCGAGCGTCGACGAGCGGGTCGTGCACGACCACCTCCGCGCCGAAGGCCTGGAGCTCCGCCACGAGCTCGGGGACGCGGCTGTTCCGCGCGTCCGGCACGTTCTCCTTGAAGGCCAGGCCCGCGACCCCGACGCGCGGCGAGCCGGCCAGGCCGCGCTCGGCGAGGAGCATCATGGTGCGCCGCGCGACGAAGCGGCCCATCTCGTCGTTGATGCGGCGCCCGGCCAGGATCACCTGCGGGTGATGCCCGACGGCCTCGGCCTTCGAGGTCAGGTAGTAGGGGTCCACGCCGATGCAATGGCCCCCGACGAGGCCCGGCGTGAAGGGCAGGAAGTTCCACTTCGTGCGCGCGGCGCCGAGCACGTCCGCGGTGCGGATGTCGAGGCGGTCGCAGATCATCGCGAGCTCGTTCATCAGCGCGATGTTCAGATCGCGCTGCGTGTTCTCGAGCACCTTCGCGGCCTCGGCGACCCGGATGCTCGGCGCGCGATGGACCGCGGGCACGATGGGCGCGTAGAGCGCGTGCACGCGCTCGAGGGCCTCGCCCGACTCCGCGCTGATCACCTTGGTGATCGTGTCGATGCGGTGCTCGCGATCGCCGGGGTTGATGCGCTCGGGCGAGTAGGCGAGGTGGAAGCCGCCGGGCCAGGGGAGCCCGGAGATGCGGCTCAGCTCCGGAGCACAGACCTCTTCCGTGAGCCCCGGGTAGCCCGTCGTCTCGTAGACGACGAGGTCGCCTTCGGAGAGCGCGGCGGCGATCGTGCGTGTCGCCGCGAGCAGGTGGCGCAGCTCGGGCTGGCGGTTGCCGTCGATGGGCGTCGGCACGGTGACCACATGAACCGAGGCCCGGCGCAGATCGTCCGGGTCCGTGGTGAGGTGCAGGTTGGGCGACGCCAGGGTCGCCTCGTCCACTTCCCCCGTACGGTCGTGGCCGCGCTTCAGCTCCGCGATCCGCTCCGCGTCGATGTCGTAACCGATGACCGGGCGCGAGGCGGCGAGCGCCATCGCGATGGGACAGCCGACGTAGCCGAGACCGACCACGGCGACGATCTCCTCGGACCGCGAGGTCATCTACACGCGCCCTCAGGGGGCGGTGACGGAGTTCGCCTCGGCCACCCAGAGGGTCTCGCCGAGCCCCGAGGGCACCGGTGCATGAGCCAGCTCTACCATGGGCGTGCCGAGCGCCGCGTCCATCGCCACGTGGAGCAGCGCCTCGACGCGCCGCGAGTGCCGCGAGTGATCCGAGGGGGCGGAGACGCGGAGCACCGCGCTCCCGTCCGCGGCCGCGACCTCGTACTGAGCGCCCACGGCCTGGCTACGGCCGGGCTCACGCTCCCAGCGCCAGCGCGCCTTGCCGGTGGCGTCGAAGACCTCGGCCTCGAGGAAGCCGACGGGCTCGAGCACGCGCCGCGCGAGCTCGCCGAGCGCGCCCTGGTCCGGGGCCTGCGATTCGCGCGCGACGACGAGGCTCGGAAGGCAACGCCGGATGCGCGCGAGGTCGCGCTCCACGGCCGGATCCTTCCCGACGAGCTTGACCTGGAAGTAGCCGGCGAAGCGCGCGCCGCCGATGACGACGATGGCCGCGGTGACGAGCGCCCCACCGACGACCCAGTCCTTGCCGAAGGCGGCGAGGAGCGCCGTCCCGCACATGACGACCGTCGCCCCATAGAGGCCGAGGACGACGCGGCGATGCGTGAGCCCGAGATCGAGGAGCCGGTGGTGGATGTGGCCCCGGTCCGGCGAGAAGATCGGCCGGTTCGCGAGGAAGCGGCGGAGCATCGTGAAGAGCGTGTCGATGAGCGGCACGCCGAGGGCGATGACCGGCACGAGGAAGGCGACGAGCGTGCTCTCCTTCTGCCGTCCCGTCGTGAGCGCCGCCGTCGCCAGAACGAAGCCGAGGAGCATGCTCCCGGTGTCGCCGAGGAAGATCCGCGCCGGGTTGAAGTTGTGGAAGAGGAAACCGAAGACGGCGCCGCCGAGCGCGGCGTTCATCACGCCCGCGCCCATGTTCCCCGTCGCGAAGGCCACCACGGTGTTGGTGATGCAGGCGAAGAGGACGATGCCCCCGGCGAGGCCGTCGAGGCCGTCGATGAGGTTGATCGCGTTCACGAACGCGAGGACCCAAAAGAGCGTGAGGAAGTAGCTCAGGAGCGGCGTGACCTCGAAGAAGCCGAGCCAGGGAAGCTCGAGGCTCTCGAAGCGGGCACCGAAGCTCCAGGCGAGCGTGGTCGCGACCACCTGGCCGAGGAGCTTCTTCCGGGCGCCGAGCTCCTTCACGTCGTCGACGGCGCCGACCATGGCGATGAGGACGGCCGAGGCCAGGAGCCCCCAGAGCGTCGGCCGGGGCATGAGCGACTCGCGCTCGAGGGAGACGATGGCGACCACCGCGGCGAGGAAGCCGAGGAGGACGGCGAGGCCGCCCATGCGCGGCGTGGCCTGGGCGTGGACCCGCCGCCCACCGGGCGTGTCCACGGCGCCGAGCTTCCAGGCGATCTTCCCGGCGAGCGGCACGGCCAGCGAGGCCACGAGCGTGGCGATACCGAACGCGAGCAGGACGTCGATGGTCATCCTTCAGTCCCCCAATCCGGTTCCGTCAAAACGCCCGCTCCGGGACAAAAATGATGTCCCCACCTTGGACCACTACGTCGCTTTCTCGCCCCTCCGAGATGCGCCGTACGGGAATGTCGAAACGCCGGACGTCCGTCCCTTCGCGTCGCGTGAGCACCGCCGCGTTCTGGCTCGCGAGGGCAGTCATGCCCCCTGCCATGCTGATCGCCTGCACGACGGTCATGCCCGGAACCAGGTTGAACGTGCCCGGGCGGGCGACCGCGCCGGTGACGGAGACGCGCATGGCGTTGCTCTCCTTCACGAACACGGTGACCTGGGGGTCCACGAGGATGGACTGCTCGCGGAGGCCGTCGGCGACCGCGGCCGCCACGTCGCGCGGCTCGAGCCCCGCCACGGCCACGGCGCCGAGGAAGGGGAAGTCGATGCTGCCGTCGGGCTGCACGCGGTACTCGGCCGAGAGCTCCGGCTCGCCGAAGACGCGCACCTCGAACACGTCGCCCGTGTGGACGCCGGTGGGCGCACTGCTCGGCTCACGCACCTCCGGGGAAACGGAGCGCGTGCCGGCGCAGGCCGTGGCCGCGAGGGCCAGAGCCATCAGTAGAAAACGCGAACGCCCAGCCATGCTTCGAACTTGCTGAATCCGGCGGGATCCGCGACGGGGGCGGGCTCCGTATCGACCGGGATGAGGAACTCGAAGTCCGTGAAGTCGCCGAAGTAGCCGACGCTGAGGTTCACGGCGAGGTAGTCGGTGAAGCGGTACTCGGCGAAGGCCTTCGCCTCGAGATAGACGTCCGTTCGGTTCCGAGCGCCGGGATCGAGCGGGTCGATGCTGGCGCCGGCGATGTCGCCGAACTGGAGGTACGCGACGCTGACCTCGGCCCCGAAGAGGAAGGAGCGCGCGAAGAGCCACTGGAGGTCGACGTAGCCCCGGTCCTGGAGCCGGTAGTTGCCCGTGACGGAGCCACGGTTCTCTCGCTCGTAGCCGAGGCCGAGAGCGAGCGTCGGCGTGAGCTGGCCGCGGAGGCTCGCCAGGAGCAGCACGGTATCGAAATCGCCGAGCGTCGAATCCTGGAGGAACACGGCCGTGTAGCCCGCCGCCACCGTGGCCGAGAGCCGGGGCGTGATCACGCCGTTCAGGCCGACGCGGCTCCGGACGCGCCAGTTGTTGGACTGGGCCAGCGGCGCGCCAATCGCGTCGTTGTAGTAGTCCGTGAACTCCGCCGTGGCGTCCCAGAAGATGCTGGTGCGCGGGAGGAAGCGGTAATGCGTGTCCGCCGTAATCTGGTGGACGAAGCTGTTGGCGTAGCGGAAGTCCTCGCTCTCGAAGAAGTCGAGGCGGAAGCCGTAGCCGAAGCTCGTGTTGAAGACGCCGCCCGGGCTTCGCGCCTGGAGCAGCAGGGTCGTGGCGTTGTTCACCCGACCGGAGTCGACGATGCTCTGGTTGCTCCGCCCCGTGAAGGGTCGGACCGTCCGCGCGAGGCGGTTGCTGAGCGAGAAGCCGAAGCGGCCGCGCGGATTCACGCGGAGGTCGAAGTTCCCGCGGACGCCGAAATTGTTCTGCGCCTGGTCCTCGAGGAAGATGTAGGCGTTGCCCGAGACCCCGGCGTCGAACTCGACGCGCGGACGGTACTCGCGGTTCTCGATCTGCGAGCCCTCACCCTCGGT
>JBCDGX010000074.1:0-13256 GCA_038750805.1 Myxococcota bacterium | reverse complement strand
GCGGCCGTTCGCGGCCGGTGGCCGGGTCCGTGGCGGGCACCCAGCTCACGAAGACGCAGGCGCGCGTCGGGTAGTAGGACGAGACCTCGTGCGGCGGGTCGATGATCACCCACGGGCCGTCGCTCCGTCCGCGCACGAGGAGGCGCCCGCGACCGTCCGAGCGCGCGCGGTTCGGGAGGCGTCGCACCCAGGGTGGGGTCTTCATCGGGTGTCGAGCGTCGTCGCGCTGCCATCGCGGCGCAAGGAGGGGCGTGCGCTCGTCCTCCCGCGCCCCGGTGTCATGCTCCGCGCATGACGAGCGTGAATTTCCGCGATGGGGCCCGTGCGTCCGCGCTGCTCCACGAGGTGCTCTCGGAGGTCCGTGAGGCCGTGCCGGCGCCCTTCGAGGGGCTTCGCTGGCCGAAGGACGGCCGGGCCTTTCGCAAGGACTACGCGGGCACCCTCGTTGCCTTCGAGCGCCGGCGCCTCGCCTCGGCGGAGCGCCTCGAGGTCGCGCGCCGGGTGGTCGAGGCGGCCGCCGATCGCATGGTCTTCGGCGAGGGGCCGGACGCCGTGTCCCTCGCGGAGCACCTCGCCGGCGAGGGCACGCCGCTACCCGTGGAGCGCATCGCTCTCCGGGGCTCGCCGGGCCTCGTGCCCGAGACGGGCTTTCGCGGCGCGCACTATGAAGGCGCGAAGGTCGGCGAGCTCGCGGACGCCTGGCTCGAGCGCGCGTGGATGACGAAGAGCGCGCATCGTGCCGTGCGCTGGACCCTCCAGGCGGCCCTCGAGAGCTCCTCGGGGAAGACGGACCTCGTCGGTCAGAAGATCGTCTCCCTCGGCGCCGGGGCGGAGCTCTCCCCGACCCGCGCGATGCTGCGGGCCGGCGCGGACGTGCTCTGGATCGACGCGAAGGAGCCGCCGAAGGCCCTCCTCGAGGACCCGCGCGTCGCCGGCAGCATCACGCACGTGCCCGGCGGGTCGAACCTCCTCACCCAGCCCCGGGAGATCGCCGCCACCATCCGCGCCTTCGCGGCGGGGGACCCCGTGCACATCGGGCTCTACGCCTACGCCGGGGGCGCCGCGATGGAGTGGCGGCTGACCGCGGCGATGAACGCCATCGTGCGGAGCCTTCCCGCCGCGCTGGTCCGCTCGAACGTGCTCCTCATCTCGCCGACGACGCCGGGCACGGTCAGCGCGGAGGACGCCGAAGCGGCGGCCGAGCGCCGCGGCCGGGGCCTGTTCAACCCCCTCGGCCTCGGACGCGGGCAGGCGACCCAGGGTCAGAGCGGCGACGCCCCGCATCGCGTCTCGCACTCGATCATCGAGCTCCAGGGCGTGAGCTACCAGGCGGCGCAATACATCGGGAAGATGCTCATGGCGGAGACGCTCATGGGCGACGGCCGGCGGGTCTCCGCGCCCGTCGCGCCCATCACGCGTACGGCCTCGCTCGCGCACCCGGTCTTCGAGGTTGCCTTCGAGGGCGCCGGCGCCTTCGGGATCCTCGTGAGCGAGCCGCAGGTGACGCGGGTGCTCTGCGCGATGGTCGCGCTCCACGACCTGCTCAACCCCGACGCGCCCTCGGCGCGGGGGGACGTCGCCGGCGTGCTCGGCGAGCAGATCCACGGCGGCGTCTACGCCCAGCCCTACCAGCTCGGCCGTTCGATCTTCGCCGCTGCGGGCGTGGGCGGCTTCCGCAAGCCTGCGCTCGTCGGTCCCGCGCTCCGCTTCGCCTTCAAGGGCTGAGCGCGCCCGCCGCGTCGGTGCGTCCCTCGAGGCGCGCGCGTTGGCTCCGGAGCGCGTCGGCCATGTGCGCCATGAACGCCCGCACGCGCCGGTTCGTCCGCAGCTCCGGGACGATGAGCACCCAGAGCCCGAGCTGGAAGAGCGGGTCCAGGGGCGCGATGCGGACCAGCGCGTCGTCGCCGTCCGCGAGCACGCAGGGCAGGAGCTGGGCGCCGATCCCCGCGCGCACCGCGTGGGCCATCATCACGCCGCGATCGTCGAGGCGGAGCACGCGGCGCGCGCCCGGGGCGTTCTCCGCGAGCCAGCGCTGGAACCAGGCGACGTTCGGCCCGCCGCCCCAGCCGATCCACGGGTAGGCGGAGAGCGGCGCCCCCTCGCCCACGCGCGCCACCAGGGACCGCGCGGCGTAGACCCCGAACTGCATCCCGCCGAGGCGCCGGCCCACGAGCGTGTCCGGGGGCTCGTTCGACGCGCGGAGGGCCACGTCCGCTTCCCGTCGCGCGAGCGAGACGGGCTCCCGGGAGAGGCTCAGCGTGAGGTCCACGTCGGGGTAGCGCGAAACGAAGGCCCCGAGGGCGTCGCCGAAGCAGGCGAGGATCACGTCGACGGTCGAGACGTGCAGCGGCCCGGAGAGGTGCGCGTCGCGGCCGAGGACGCGGCTCTGCATCCCCTGCACCTCCTCCTCGACGCGCTCGGCCGTCATCGCCACGTCCTCGCCGGAGGGCGTCGCCACGAGCCCGGTGGGCGTGCGGTCGAAGAGGCGCACGCCGAGCCGCTCCTCCACCCGAGCGAGGCGCCGTCCCACGGTCGTATGCGCGACGTTCAGCGCCTCCGCCGCGCGCACGAGGCTCCCGCCACGGTGCACGGCGAGCACGATCTCGAGGTCGTCCCAGTCCATCTCCGCTCCCGCAGCCTGGCGCCGCGCGCTTCCCCGGGCGATGTGCATGATTGCACACGCGCGTCCCGTTTGCGGCTCTTCCATGGGCGCCACCGCTCGCTATCTGAGCGGGCATGACCACACGACAGCTTCTTCTTCTCGGCGCCAACGGCCGGACCGGCCGCCTCGTCCTCGCCGGAGCGCTGAGCGCCGGCCACCGCGTCACCGCCGTGGTGCGCGGGGCGGACCGCCTTCGGGGCGTCGACCACGCGCGCCTCGAGGTCCGCGTCGGGGACGCCTGCGATCCGGCGTTCCTTCGCGCCGTGGCGCCCGGGCACGACGCCCTCGTCTCGACGCTCGGCCCCCGCCGCCCCACGCGCGCGGCGGCCGCGGTCTACGTCGCGTCCGGTGAGGCCATCGCCGCCGCGGCCCCGGAGGCCGCCCTCGAACGCGTGCTCGTGACCTCGTCGGCCCTGCTCTTCCCGACGAGCGAATGGACGACGCGCGCGCTGCAGACCCTCGTCCGACCGCTGGTGGACGGGGCCCGGGCCATGGAGGAGCGCGTGCGGGCCTGCGACCTCGGCTGGACCGTCGCCCGGACGGGCTTTCTGACCGACGGCGCCGACGAGGGGCTCCGGGTCGGCGTCGAGAGCCTCCCCGAGCGGCCGCGCGCCGTCTCCCGCGCCGCCGTGGCCGGGTTCCTCCTCGAGGAGCTCTCAGCCGGCCGGCACGAGAGGCAGACCGTCGGTCTCTGCGCGTGACGCGGGAGCGCCGAGGAGCCCCGGGCGCTACGCGCCGCCGCGACCAGCCGGAGGGCGAGGGCGAGGTTCCGCGTCACCGGATGCGCGCGGACGTGATGGTCGTCAGCCGCGGGAACTCCGCGTCGAGGTAGGCGTTGCCCTCGCTCGTGATGCGTCCCTGGTTCGGCGCCTCGCCGTATTCGGGGTTGATGGCGTCCACGTTCTCGAGGCCCTCGGTGACCTCGCCGATGGGCGAGAAGCCCATGCTGTCCAGGAAGGCGTTGTCGACGAGGTTGATGAAGAGCTGCGTCGTCCGCGTGTTCGGCCCGGCGGTGGCGAAGGTGAGCGTGCCGCGCCGGTTCGAGCCCACGACGGGGTCGTCACTGATCCGGCGGTTCACCCAGGTCGCCGTCGTCGCCGGGTCCGCGGCGAGCCCGAACTGCACCACGAAGTTGGGCACGACGCGGAAGAACTTCGACCCGTCGTAGTAGCCGCTCTCCACGAGCTCCCGGAAGCGCGCGGCCCCGAGCGGCGCCTGCGTCGGATCGACGGTCACGACGAAGGTGCCGGCCGTCGTGTCGAAGACGATCTCGAAGGGCGCGTCGGCGCCGGCGTCTTCCGTGCCGCCTTCGCTCGCCCCCATGTCGACGGTCAGCATGTCGCCGCCGCCGCCCATGTCGCCGCTCGGCGTCTCGGCGTCGTCGCCGCAGGCGCCGGCCGCGAGCAGAAGGGAGAGGAGGGCCAGGAAGCGTGCGGGCTGCATCGGCGCAGCCTACCCGACGACGGCCCGCTCAGTCGCAGGTGCAGGACGCTGGGGCCTGCGTGAGGCTCGGCGCGATGGTGTCGGGCAGGCAGGCCGAGCCCTCGAAGGGGAGCATCGCGGCGACCACCGGGGCGCACTCGCGGCAGCAGAGGTAGGGGGACTGGCACTCGCCGGCGCCGCAGCCCTCGCGCGTGCAGAAGCCCGGACCCGCGCCGTCGTTCAGGCAGGTATCGACGCCGCCGCCGGGGCAGTCCGCGTCGCTCGTGCAAAGCGTGCCCGTGCCGTCCGCCGTGACCGGGAGCATCCCCGGGCCGCCGCCGTCGTCCTCGTTCGCGATCTGGCTGAGCAGGGGGAGCGTGACCATCGTGTACTCGTCCGCGAGCGCCGCCCGGCGCTGGTCGCCGGCGGCCATCCGCTCCGGGTCGCCCTCGAGCGCCTCGTACCCTGCGCGGCTCGGCATGCGGAGGAGCAGCACCTCGTCCCACTCGCGGCCGTCGCCGATGAGCGTGCCCTGCACGACGAAGGCGCCGGTCGTGGTGACGCCCAGCGCCGCTGAGACGCCGCCGCCGCTCGCCTGGTAGAGGTCCCAGGCCTCCTCCCCGCTGCGCTCGGGCTCGCCCGCGCCGTCTTCGTACTGCGCCATGTCGTGGAAGCGCAGAACGTGCATCAGGTCGAAGGCGGCGTCGTCGGGCGTGGGCGGGTGCGAGCTCTCGGCGAACGTCGGGTCGTCGACGGCCTCCGCGGTCTCGAGGTGCGCGACGAGCACGATGGTCTCCTCGACGCCGGCGTCCTTGTGGATGGAGCGGGCCTGGAACCCGGGGTCCTGGGTCATCGCGAACATCGCCAGCGGGCACGGATACTCGACGATGGCGATGTCCTCCCAGAGCGGTTCGTCCCCCGCGATCTGCTCGTCGACGGCGGCGCTGAACACGACGCGCGCGCCGATGGCGGTGAGGAACTCGGTCGGCGCGTAGAGCGCGTTGGCCTCGCGGCCCGTGAGGTCCGTATCGCGCCCGTCCGCGTACTCCGCGCGTTCGCGGTAGCGGATGAGGTTCACGTTGTAGAAGGGCCCCTCCGTCGGGGCCGCGAGCATCTCCTGCACCAGCTCCGGGTTCACGTCGCCGAAGCCTCGGGCGATCTCCTCGGGCGCGTCGCCGAGCGCGGCGACCAGACTCGGGTCATCGCAAAGCTCGGTGGTGAGCGGCAGCGGCCCCTCGCTCATGCCGCCGTCCGCGGGAGGCCCATCCCCGAGGTCGGCTGGCCCCGCGTCGGGCGCGTCCCCGGACCCGTCCGCGTCGTCCTCGCAGCCGGTCGCGAGGAGAAAGGCCAAGGCCACGAAGGCCGCCCGTCGATTCCGTTCGCTCATGCGCTTCACCTCGTGCACCAACGTGCGGCGGCGTCTGCGCGGACTCCACGGGCAAACGGTAGCGAAGCGTTGCGCGACTCGCGGCGCTGCAGGCGGGCCGCCGACCGCGGCAGAGGCCCACAAAGCGACGAAGAGCGGCGAGAGCGGGAGCCCCTACTTCAGCATCGCGAGCGCCCGGGCCACCTCCAGGGGCTGCGCATGCTCAGTGGTTGCATCCAGGTCGCGGGCCCCTTGTTCCCGGCCGCGCGTGCGAGTACGCACCCGAGCATGCCGCGCTCCCACGCCGCCCGGAACGGGCTGCTTCAGCCCTCCGCCACCGTCGCCGTCGCTCAGCGGGCCCGTGAGCTCAAGGCTCAGGGCATCGACGTGCTCTCCTTCAGCGTTGGTGAGCCCGACTTCGACACGCCGGCGCACATCGCGGCGGCCGCGAAGAAGGCCATCGACGAGGGGAAGACCCGCTACACGGCGGCGAAGGGCGTGCCGGAGCTCCTGGACGCGGTCTGCGCGCGCTCGAAGGTGCGCCGCGGAACCGACTACGGCCGCGAGAACGTCGTCTGCTCCGTCGGCGCCAAGCACGTGCTCTTCAACCTTGCGCTCGTGCTCTACGAGGCCGGCGACGAGGTGGTGGTGCCGGCGCCCTACTGGGTCAGCTACCCGGAGCAGGTCCGCTACACCGGAGCCGAGCCCGTCGTCGTCGAGACCACCATGGCCGACGGCTTCCGCATGACGCCGGCGCAGCTCGAGGCCGCGCTCTCGCCGAAGACCAAGGCCGTGATCTTGTGCTCGCCCTCGAACCCGACGGGCTCGGCGTACTCGGAGGCGCAGCTCCGGGCGCTCACGGACGTGCTCGCGAAGCACGACTGCTGGATCATCGTCGACGAGATCTACGGGGAGCTCGTCTACGACGGCTTCGAGCAGAAGTCGGTCATCGAGGTCGCGCCGGAGCTCGCGGACCGCATCATCCTGGTGGACGGCGTCGCCAAGACCTACGCGATGACCGGCTGGCGCATCGGCTGGATGCTCGGCCCCGCGTCCGTCGCGAAGGACGTGAACAAGCTCCAGGGGCAGGCCACGACCAACCCGACGACGCCCGCGCAATACGCCGTGGTCGAGGCGCTCACGGGGCCGCAGGACGCCGTCGCCGAGATGCTCGCGGCCTTCACGAAGCGGCGCTCGCTCATCGTGGACGGCATCAACGCCATCGAGGGCCTGAGCTGCCGTATGCCCGAGGGCGCCTTCTACGCCTTCACGGACGTGAGCGCCCACGTCGGGAAGAGCGCCGCCGACAGGACGCTCGCGAACGACATCGAGCTCGCCGGCTACCTTCTCGAGGAGGCCCGCTGCGCCGTCGTCCCGGGCACGGCCTTCGGGGCGCCCGGCCACGTCCGCATCAGCTACGCCTGCAGCGAAGCGCAGATCGAAGAGGGCCTCTCGCGCATCGCGGCCGCCCTGGCCAAGCTCCGCTGAGCCAAACGCGGAAGGCGCTCCCTTGGGGACGGTTCCGGCGGGACGTCAGCGGTTGGCGTCTCGGCGGCGTTCGTCGTCTCGAGCCGCGGGCGGTTGACGTCTTGGCGGCGTTCGCCGTCCCAAAACGCCGGCGGTTGGCGTCTCGGCGGCGTTCGCCGTTCCAAAACGCCGGCGGCTGGCGTCTTGGCGGCGTTCGCCGTCCAAGAACGCCGGCGGTTGGCGTTTTCGAGGCGTTTTCCGTCCCCGAAGGCAGCCCGGCTGCGTTCGTGTGTCACCGATGGTCCTGATTTCGTGCCGGAGCGGGCCCATCGTTGCGCCCAGGCGACGCTCGGCGCCTCTCGGTAGCGATTCGGGACGAAATTTCGTCGCCGATCGCAGCCGGTCTGCGCCTCGAGACGATTTTCCGTCCCGAAACGCAGCCGAGCTGCGACTCCGGACCATCGATGACACACCGCGGACGCCCACGGGGGTCGCGTCAGTTGAAGCGCTTCGGGATGCTCTCGAGCGCCGCGATGCGCGCCTCGAGGGGCGGGTGCGAGGCGAGCAGCGAGCGCACGTTCCCGAGGATGCCGAAGGCCTTCACGCTCTCGGGCATGGTCGACTCGCTCGATCCCTTCAGGCGCTGGAGCGCGCGGATCATCTTGTCCGGGCCGGAGATCTGCGCGGCCCCGGCGTCGGCGCGGAACTCGCGCTTCCGGCTGAACCACATGGCGATCATCGTGGCGAGGATGCCGAAGACGACCTCGAGCACCATCACGACGATCCAGTAGCCGAAGCCGTGGCCGCCGCGCCGGTCGCTACCGCGGAGCGCCGAGTCGACGATGCCGCCGAGCACGCGGCTCGCGAAGATCACGAAGGCGTTCAGCACGCCCTGGAGGAGCGCCATGGTCACCATGTCGCCGTTGGCCGCGTGCATGACCTCGTGGGCGAGCACGGCCTCGACCTCGTCCTGCTGCATCTGCCGGAGGAGGCCCGTGCTCACGGCGACGAGGGACTTGTTCTTCGAGGCGCCCGTCGCGAAGGCGTTCATCTCCGGCGCGTCGTAGATGGCGACCTCGGGCATCTGGATGCCCGCCTGCTGGGCCTGCCGCCCGACGGTCTCGAGGAGCCAGGCCTCCGTGGGGTTCGAGGGCCGCTCGATGACCCGCGCGCCCACGGCCCGCTTGGCCATGCCCTTCGAGAGGAAGAGGCTGATCAGCGACCCGCCGAAGCCCCAGAGGAGGCTGAAGATGAAGAGCGGGACGTACTCCCCGCTCCCGCCAAGGCGCGGGAGAATCCCCAGCTCGGTGAGGACCGCCATGACGATCCCCAGCACGATCATCACGGCGAAGTTCGTCAGCAGGAAGAAGACGATGCGGCGCATGGCCCTCCAGTGAGGCCGAGCGACGCGTTCCGCAACGGTGTCGGGGCACGTTCCGTCGTAGCGCCGCTCACCTCGGCCGCCTCAGCGGAGCCCGCCGACCAGCTCGAGCTCGACCGGCGCCTGCTCCAGGAGGGCCAGGAGGACCATGGGAAAGGGGAGCTTCCCCAGGGGCACCGTGCGGCTGCCGAACCATCGTCCGTAGTGGACGGTGAGCTCCCGGGCGGTGACGCGAATCCTCCGAATCTCCGCCCAGGCGTCTCGTCGCCCCCTCCAACCGGCGCCCCAGGCGACTCCCGCGACGGAGACGCGAAGTCGGCCGAAGGTCAGCTCCTCCCCGTCCTCGTAGGCCCGAAGGGCCTCGAGACGGACGGCGCGAACGACGTGCCGGTCGACGTGCTCCACGAGCTCGGCGGAGGCATCGATGTCGTAGGGGACGTTCAGGCGTGCGCCATCGCTGCCAACCAGCTCGATGCTGCAGCCCCTCACCACACCCAGCGGGCCCATCGTGTCGAAGCGCCGGAAGACGTCCCGAACGGCGTCGAAGCGCACCACCACGTCCGAGCGCAGCCAGCGTCGGGCCCGGTAGCCGGTCTCATGCACGACGATCTCGCGGGTCTCGCCGGCGCGAAACGCGAGCACGGCGGCAACCGCCACCGTCACGAACTGCACCACCGCGCACAGTGCACTTGCCGCGACGGAGCGGAGCACGCCGACGATGACGGCCGCGACGATGAAGTAGGGGACGAAGACAAAGAGCGTCCGGAGGCCGCGGACGGGATGCCTCCCCCGCACCTCCCCGAGGGGCGGCGGCGGCTCAGGCCGAGGAGCCGGAGGCCGGGCCGGCTCTCGGTAGGGCGTGCTCACGGGCGCGACCGTAGCCGACACGCAGCCCGGCCGGGCGAATGGCCCTTCCGCGGCCTCGATGCGACAGGCATGAGTGTACGCACTCTGCGGCTCAGCTCGCGGACCCCCAGAGGTTCAGGCGTCGGGCCGACGCGCACTTTCCGCGGCCCTTGTCGTGCCGCGGCGCACGTCGCCTGACGGGCAGGTGGTTGAGCTCGGGCGGGTTCATGCCGCTCGTGGCGACGAAGCCGGTGCCGCCGGGCCTACCCTATCTCTTGGCGGGCGCGGCGACGGCGACGGCGCTCATCGGTCACTCCGTGTCGGCGATCTTGCGCTGGCCGGGGCGTGCGCGTGGGCGCTCGCCACGCCCTTCGGCCAGCACTCGCTCACCTGGTACGTGGGCCACGTGCTGCTGCTGATCTTCCCGCTGGCCGCCGTGGAGGCCGAGCGCTGGGGGGACATGACGCTGGTCTGGGGCCTCGCGGCGGCCTTCACCGGGGTCGCGACCGGGGCGTCCTTCGCCTTGAAGAGGCGTTTCCGGCAGGTGCCGCTCTCCCTCCTGATGCGGCGGCTCACGGGCACGTGAGGCCTTTCGACGTCGGTCACGTCCATCTCGAGGACGAGGTCGTCGGAGGGATCGGGCTGGCGTCATCGCGGCCCGGCCGGTAGCTCGCTAGAGCGGCCTCATCAGAGCCAGCGGCACCCGATCGGCCGGGGAGTCGCCAGCCCTCGCAGCTCGCGCTCTTCTTGGGAGGCAGCCCGGACTGCGAGCGGCTCCGACACCATACGGCTGGACGCCAACGACTATCGCCTGCCCCGGGTTCTCCTGGCGCGCTACCTTCATCCAATGGTTTCCGTTGATCCCGAGCTGGCGCGTCGCGCCGAAGCGCGGCGCCGCCGTGGCATGGTCGGTGAGGTGATCGCCCCCGGCGATCCGGAGCCCGACCTTTACGACGAGCTCTCACCCGTCGAGCGATGGGCTGCGCTGTGCGAGTTGAACGAACGCCTGGCCCGCGTCGCGGGACAGGCGCGCCCCATCCCCGCGCGCCGCGAGTGGCCGGGAGAAGTCTTCAGGTTGCCGTGGGCCTCGAAGGACTGAACCGCGACCTCGCCGACCTCCTGCTGCTGCTCGACGAACACGGCGCGGACTTCGTCGTCATCGGCGGTTGGGCGCTGGCGGTTCACGGGCACCTGCGGGGAACCGATGACCTGGACATCTTCGTTCGTGCCACCCCGGCAAACGGCGACCGCATTTACGCCGCCCTCGTCGCCTTCGGTGCTCCGGTGCGGGCTCACGAGGTCGGGGCCGACCTCTTCTCCTCGCCCGGCTATGGCTACCGCTTCGGCATCAAGCCTCAGCTTGCCGAGATCCTCACCTCCATCGATGGGACGGACTTCGACGCCGTCGCCCGTGACGCCATCACGGTGCATCTGGAGGGGCGGAGCATCCGCGTCGCGAGCAAACGCGCGCTGCTTCGGACGAAGCGCGCGGCCGGCCGGCCAAAGGACCTGGCCGACGTGGCTTGGCTGGAAGCCCATGCCGACGATGAGGATATCGGGCAGGGGCAACCGTGAACGGGCCGTGGGGCACCCGCGAACGGCTGCGTTCCGCGCCATGCATCGCTAGACGACGCGCGCCCGTCGTGCGTTGAAGATGTCGCCGTCCGATAGGCCGCGACCCATCAGCGTTCCACCCACGACACGTGCGTCGACCTGCAGCGCACCGGACAGCTCATGAAACGGCTCGTGCGGCCCTACGAGCGCCAACAGAAGGAGACCATCGCCTGACGCTGAGGCCTCGCGGAGCAGGGTATGCTTGCGGCATGGGCCAGGTGAGCGGCTGCCAGGCCCGCGCCCGGCGGCGCACGCCGTGGGGCTCGCCCTCTAGCTCCCGCGCGGCCACGCGGAGCGAAGGGCTCGCTGCTGGCGAGGGGCATGGTGCCGTGGCAGTTGTGTTCCTCTGACCATCGCCCGAACGCGAATCAAGCGACCCACGTTCTTCGCGTCGCGAGAACCCGCCAGACGCCGTCGACCTCGGCGAGCAGGTACACGCGACCGACGCGCCAAAAGTCGACGGCGACCTGCCGGCGGGGGGCGCGGTCCCAGGCCGGGTCGCCGCGTGGCGTCACCACCCAGTCGGAGTCGGCGGCCTCGTCCCGGTGCACGACCACGGCGGCCCCGCGACGCCCTGGGTCCGGCGATACCTCGAGGCGCGCTGACGGCGTCGAGAAGCTGGTGCAGGTCAGGCCCGCCGCATGCACCCGGCTGCCTGGCCCGAGAAGCGCGGTGGCGAACAGGTAGCGGAGGAGGTCGTCCCGAGGAGCGTCCCCCGCCGCCGGCTCGCAGGGCCGGGGCGAAGGACGCGCGGCGGCCTCGCTTCGTCGCAAGGGGGCGGAGCCGGTGGTGTTTCGCCACAGGAGCCGGCGGAGCACCTCCACGCCGTGACGCAGCCTTCCGGTCTCCGGGCAGTCCCGCGGTGGGCCCGGGCATCGCGCCACGGCGTGGCGCAACGCTGGAAGCTCCCGCACGACGCGGCCCGACACGCGACGAGCGAGGGCTGGCCCGAGCCGCTCGACGCCGAGGGCCTCTGCGAGGTCCGGAAGCGCCTTCGAGCCCGGCGAATCGGAGCCCGGAGAGAGCGCGTCCTCGAGCGCTCCGCGAATCCTGGGCGCTGCGAGCGGACCCAGGTCCGCGAGCCACTCGCTCGCGTCGAAGGGGGTCGAGGGATGGAGCCCGTGCCGCTCCTCGCTCGCATCGGGGCCGCGCTGGAGCAGGATCCGAAGGGAACGCGCCACGTCCTGCTCAACCGACTGAACCTCGCGAAGGGGCGGCGTTTCGAGGTCGAGGCGTCGGGCGGAGACGAGCCCCTCCACGCCCGGGTCCTCTCGGCCGCAGGCCGTGTGGACACCACACCGCCGGCGCTCCACGAGCATGTGCCCCACGCGGACCGCGTCCTCAGCGACACCGTCCGGCGCGAGCTGCATGGTGACGATCTGGCCGCTCGTCGCGTCGACTCGAAGCATCGCGCCCAGCGCAGCGATGCCCGGCGACACGTCGAGCACGAGCTCTTCGCCCACGTCCCGGATGCGTGCGCCCCCGTCCGGTTCCTCGCGCAGCGCGGCGTCGACGGCGAGCGACCACCGCACCTCTCCCGTCGCGAGGTCGACCGCGTCCAGGCTGCCCCCCCGCGTCGAGTAGCCCGTGGCTCCGCGAACGGCGCTGAAGAAACCGCGTCGGCTCCATGCCACACGCCCGTCGAGCGCCCGCGCCTCGAGCCCGTCCGGGAGGTCCACGAGGGTGACGAGGCCGCTCTCGGTCTCGACCACGCGCACCAGGCGCCCGTGCCCGACCGGAAGGCGTACGACGCGGCGCGCCTGGAAGAGGTGGTGGCGGGCCTCGACGGCGGGCTCGCCAGTGCGGATCGCGCCCTCGCCGCGGTCGTGAAGGACGACGAGTCCACCCGCCACGATGTGAACGGGCTCGCAGCCCTGCCGACAACGAAGCTCGGCGAGCACCCGCCCCGTGCGTGCCTCGAAGACCGTCAGTCGCCCCGTGTCGCGGTCGCCGGGAAAGGGGTCTCCGTCGACCGCGAAGCGCTCCGGGGTGAGCTCGCAATTCACGAAGCCACGGCTTCCCCGCTCGAGCTCCACCGCCCACCGCAGGGTCCCGGTGTGGGCGTCGACCGCGCGCAACATCGCCGGCTCGGGACCCCGCGCGGAGCGCCCAGCGCCGTCGACGAAGACGAGCGTCCCGTCGCAGGCGGCCCGCAACACCCCCGGCACGCTCACGAAGGGACGCGGTTGCCCGGTCGCGAGGTCGAATATGGACACGCCCGACGCGGTGGGAACGAAGACGCGCTCTGCCGTCGCTGCGAGCGGGACGGCTCCGCGAGGAGCGCGCCGGGCAACGGCCCGCCTCCACCGCTCTGCCCCTTGCGGCAGCACCTTGAGGTCCCTGGGAAGCCGAATCTGGCGGGCGAAGGGCGGGGAGGCAGGGCGAGCGGCGCCGCGAAGCGCGTCGATGCGCCCCGCGAGAACGGCGTCGTTCATCGCGTCGGCGGGCGTCTCGTCGCGCTGGGCAGCCTCCGGTAGCGGCGCGGCCGCAGGTGCCAG
>JBCDGX010000073.1:0-13260 GCA_038750805.1 Myxococcota bacterium | reverse complement strand
GGCGGCGACGGGCTCGGGCGTCGGCGCAGGCGCGGCCACGGCCCCGATGCCGTTCTCGGCCACGTCGCGCAGGCGGACGACGAGGTCGCCCCAGGTCTCCGGCCGGTTCACGACGGGATCGCTCCCGGCGCTCATCGCGTCCTGGAGCTCCTGGGTCATGCGCCGGAGGAGGTCGACGGCGTCGAGCGCGAGGCTCGGGATCGGCCCCTCGTAGCGCATCTCCTTGTCGCGGAGCTTCGAGAGCACGTTCTCCGCGGCGTGGGCCAGCTCGGTCACGAGCGTGAGCTTCAGGAAACCCGCGATGCCCTTGACCGTGTGGAAGGCGCGGAAGGTCGTGTCGATGAGCTGCGCGTCGTCCGGGTTCTGCTCGAGGTCGAGGAGCGCTCCCTCGGCACTGCCGAGGTTGTCGAAGCTCTCCTCGATGCACTCGAGCACGAGCTCCGGATCCTCCTCGACGCGGCAGCTCGCCGGGCCGATGTCGTGCCCGCCGGAGGGCGGCGCACTGGCGGGGGCGGCAGGCGCCTCGGGCTCGTCGTCGAAGGGCAGCATGTCCGCGGCGCTCCCGGCGCCCATGGGCGTGATCGACGCGGGCTCCACCGCCAGGGGCTCCGCGGGCGGGGGCTCGGCAGGCTCGACGGGCGCGGCGGCCTCCGCGCCTTCCGGCGCCTTCGGGGTGCCGGCGCGGAGGAGGCGGCGGGCCGCATCGATGAGCGGCTCCCGCTCGTCGTCCGGAGCGGAGGTGGCGGCCTGAATGCGGCCGACGGCCTCGTCGACCAGCCGGCTCTGAAGGGTCGGCAGGCCCGAACCGGCGAGCATCTCGAGCTCGTCGAGGATCTGGCCGAGGGACTCGAGGTCCGACGCGCTCTCGAGCATCGAGCGGATCTCGAGGAAGGCGGCGCGCAGCTCTTCCGGACTCATCGCACCACCCCCGTGGAGCCCACGGCGTCTTCGAAGCGGATGCGCTCCCGCCAGAGCTTCGTCGCCGAGAGCAGCCCCGACTCGACGAGCACCCAGGAGAGCGGCGGCCGGAGGCGACGCTGCAGCTCGAGCAGGTGCTCCACGTCGGCCTCGCTCAGGAAGCCGAGCTCGACGGCGAGCGCGCCGAAGCGCTTCGTCGTCCCGGCCTGGGTCGCGAGCACCTGGGCGATCTGGTCGACCTTGAGGACGCGCTCGCGGAGCGCGACCTCGCCGAAGAGCGGACGAAAGCGGAGCTCGTCGAGACGATCCTGGTCGTCCCCTCCGAGCTTCAGCTTCCCCGTCTCCTCGAGGAAGGCGAGAAAGGCGCGCTCGTCGGCGCGCATGGCGGTGAGCCAGTCTTCGCGGCGCGCGTCCATGGCGTCAGCCCGTCACCAGCGTGGCCGCGTCGAGCAGCAGGATGAGGTTCTCGTCCTCGCTCTTCTGCCGGCGGGCGAGACCCACGAGGAGGTCGACGCGATCGATGCCGCCGAGCGCGTTCCGCTCGGCCTCGCCCTGCACCGGGTTCAGGTGCTCCACGCTGAGCACGGAGTCGACGACGACGGCCGAGGTGCTCTGCCCGTCGCTGAGCACGAGGGCGATCTCCTGGGTGATGCGGCGGTAGGTCGCCTTCAGCTCCCCGAAGAGATGGAACATGGTCGCGAGGTCGCCGTCGCGCGTCTTCCGGATGAGCTCCTGCGCGTCGGCGAGGCGCCCCGAGCCCTTGAGCGACTCGACCTCGCGGGCGATCGCGTGGATGCGCTCGTGCGGCTCCCGGAAGCCCTCGAGGAGGCCGCGGAGGATTGGCGACGAGGTCTTGTAGGTGTCGTGCCAGCGACCGAAAGCGCTCTCCTTCGGGTTCGTCGTGAGCGTGAAGGGTCGGTCGTCGAGCACCGAGGCCTCGAGCTCCTCGACGTACATGCGATGCTCTTGCTCGCGCTGGTCGATCATCATCTCGAACTGCATGCGCTCCTGCTCGAGGGGCGGGAGTCCGAGGCGAAGCCGGAGGTCGACGACGCGAAGCACGCGACCGCGGAGGTTCATGACGCCGCGCACGTGCATCGGCGTGTTGGGCACCACGGTCACCGCAGGGAGCTGGACCATGGACTCGACCTGCTCGGCCGAGAGGCCGAAGGTGTTGTCGCTGAGCGTGCAGAGAACCCAGGGGAAGCCGCCGGCCAGGCTTTCGGGCTGCGCTTCGGCGCTCTCCGCGCCCGTGATGAGGTTCGTCGTCATGGCAGTCGATCGCGCCGCGGAAAGACAGGGGCGGCGCTAAGCGAGGTACGGTCGCTTCCGCGCAATCCTGAGGCCCGCGGGACGACCGTTTCGCCTTTGATGGCGGGACTTTCCGGACGAGACGGAACGAAGAAACACGCGCCCGCCGAGTTGGCAGGTCGCGCGCTTCAGCGATGCTCGGAGGTCCTCAGACCTTGAAACGAGAGGTCAGTCGCCGGAGGCCCTGCGCGTTCGCGTTGAGCTCCTCGGCGGCGCCGGCGCTCTCCTCGAGCGTCGCGGCGTTCGTCTGCGTGGTGCGCGCGAGCTCCTCCATGCGGTGGTGGATGTCGCGGGTGCGCTCGGCCTGCCAGGCGGCGCTCTCGACGATGGAGCTCATGTGCTCGGCGACGGTCTTGACCTCGGTCTCGATCTCGCTGAACGAGCGCGTCAGCTCGGCCTGGAGCTGCTCGCCGTGGCGCGCGGACTGCACGGAGCTCTCGATGAGCTGGGCGCTACTGCGGGCCGCTTCGGCACTCCGGGCAGCGAGGCGACGCACCTCTTCGGCGACGACCGCGAAGCCCTTGCCGCTCGCTCCGGCGCGCGCGGCCTCGACGGCGGCGTTGAGCGCCAGGAGGTTCGTCTGGAAGGCGATCTCGTCGATGGTCGCGACGACCTCGGCGGTCTTGTCCGACGCCTCGCGGATCTGCTTCATCGCGTCGGTGAGCGTGTTGATGCTCCGGCCACCCTCCTCGGCGGCCTGACGCGTGCGCTCGATGACGTCACCGGTCTCCTTGGCGTGCACGGAGGTCTCGGCGGAGCGCGTGTCGATCTCCTTGAGGCTCCGGTTCACCTCGTCGACGGCGCTCGACTGCTCGACGCTCGCGGTGGCCAGCGACTGGCTGGCCGTGCGGATCTCGCTGGCGCTCGCCTCGACGTCCGTCGCGCGGCTCGTCACTTCGGCGAAGCCGCCGCGCGTGCGCTCGAGGAAGGAGTTCAGCTCGCCCTCGATGGCGCTGAGGGTCTCGTCCGTGGCGACGTCCTCCCCGCCCTCGACGCGCACCGTGAGGTCGCCCTCGCCGGCCTGGGCGAGGACCTCACGGAGCTTGCCGACGAAGCGGCGCTGGCGCTGCGCGTCCGTCTGGGCCTCCGCCTGCAGGCGCTCGACGCGCTCGCTCCAGGCCTCGAGGTAGGCATCGAGCACGAGGCTCTGATCGAAGGCGACGCAGCGCTGAAGGCGTCGCGGAAGCGCTCGTAGGCCGGGCCCTTGAGCCCGTTCTTGATCACCGCGCGCATCGTGTAGCGGCGCACGACCTCGTACATGCCGAGGTACCAGGCCGCGCCGAGGCCGAGGCTCTCGTGGACCTTACCGACGCGCTTCCGCTGCTCGATGTAGCGGTCGTCCATCGTGCCGGAGAAGAGGCTCCGGACGTACGCGAGGAGCGGGCCACGGAGCTTCTCCTTCGTCGTCCGCTCGGTGAAGATCTTGTTCGTCTCGGCCTCGCTCTGCACCTTCGCGTAGAACGCCTCGACCATGTCGTCGGCGACGTCGCTGAGGGCGCCGCCCTGGCTGGCGAGCACGCCGAGATCCTCGGCCGTGAGACCCATGAACGCAATGCGCCGGCGGGTGCCGGAATCGGTCACGGTGATCATGCCTTCGTCGGGAAGGCGGATGGTGGAGCGAGCGAGAAAGGCGAGCATCGGGATCCTCGAGCGGGTCACGGAGACCTTACGGAGATCCTCGACGAAGTCTGAACGGGCGGGCGTATCACTCGGCCGAAATCTCGACGCTCCTTAGTCGTAACAATCCGTCTAGATGTCGAGGTTCGTCACGTTCAATGCGTTCGACTCGATGAAGTCTCGCCGCGGCTCCACCTGATCACCCATCAGCACGGTGAAGAGATCTTCCGACTCGACCGCGTCGTCGATGCGCACCTGAAGCAGCGTTCGCGTGTCCGGGTCCATGGTGGTTTCCCAGAGCTGGTCCGGGTTCATCTCGCCGAGGCCCTTGTAGCGCTGCACGTCGAGGCCCTTCCGGGCGCGCGCGTCCACGTGCTCCCAGAGTGCGTCGACGTCCGCGAGCCGCGTCGGCTCGCCGAGCTCCCCCTTCTTGTCGCGCACGCGGACGAGGAAGGGCGGCTCGCCGAGGGCGCGGATGCCGGCCTCGATCTGCCGGAGCTCGCCCATCTCGCCGCCGCTGAGCAGCTCGAAATCGAAGCGGCTCTCGCGTGTGGCGACGCCGAAGCGCGAGCGGATCAGGGCCGCGAAGCGCCCGTGCTCCTCGTCGCGCTCGAGCTCGAGCTCGAGGGACTGAAGATCGTCGTGCCGCGCTTGAAGGTACGCCTCGACGCGCCCGAAGACCGCGCGGAGTCGGCCCTCGTCGGAGAGGTCGCCGACGTCGAGGCTCGTCGCGCGGATCACGGCCTCGAGGACCCGCGGCTCCACGCGCCGACGCAGCCGATGCACGAGGCGTCGCGACCGCCGGATCTCGTCGAGAAGACGGAGAAGCGTGTCACCCTCGAGCGTCACGTCGCCGCCCTCGGTTCCGAGTACGAGGTTCTCCGCGCCCGCGTCGACGAGGTAGCGGTTCAGCTCCTCCTCGGTCTGCAGATAGCGGATCTTCTTGCCACGCTTCGCGCGATAGAGCGGCGGCTGCGCGATGTAGAGGTAGCCGTTCCGGATGAGCTCGGGCATCTGCCGGTAGAAGAAGGTCAGAAGCAGCGTCCGGATGTGCGCACCATCGACATCCGCGTCCGTCATGATCACGACGTGGTGATAGCGGAGCTTCTCGATGTCGAAGTTCCCGCCGCCCTCGACGCCGCAGCCGAGCGCCGTGATCAGCGTCCCGATCTCCGCGCTCGAGAGCATCTTCTCGAAGCGCGCGCGCTCCACGTTCAGGATCTTGCCCCGAAGGGGCAGGATGGCCTGGAAGCGCCGGTCCCGGCCCTGCTTCGCGCTCCCGCCCGCCGAGTCACCCTCGACGATGTAGATCTCGCCTTCCGTCGGGTCCTTCGTCTGGCAGTCCGCGAGCTTGCCCGGGAGCGTGCTCGCATCGAGCGCGCCCTTCCGCTGCACCATCTCGCGGGCCTTGCGCGCGGCCTCGCGGGCGCGGGCGGCGACGACGCATTTCTCGACGATCTTCCGCGCGGACTTCGGGTTCTCCTCGAGGTACTGGCTGAGCCGGTCGCTCACGACGCCCTCGACGATGCCCTTCACCTCGCTGGACACGAGCTTGTCCTTCGTCTGCGAGCTGAAGGCCGGGTCCGGATGATTGATCGAGATGATCGCCGTGAGCCCCTCGCGGACGTCCTCGCCGCTGAGCGGGCTCTTGAGATCCTTGAGCAGACCCTCGCGGTTGCCGTAGCCGTTGATGGTCCGCGTCAGCGCCGTGCGGAGCCCCGTCAGGTGCGTCCCGCCGTCCTTGTTCCGGACGTTGTTGGTGTAGCAGCTGATCGCCTCGTTGTAGGCGTCGGACCACTGCATCGCGATGGCGACCTCGACGCCATCGCGGTTCTCCACCAGATCGATGACCTCGTCGTGGAGCGCCTGCTTCTTCGCGTTCAGCGTCTCGACGAACTGGCGGATGCCGCCCTCGAAGGCGTGCACGACCTGCCGGTCCTCCTCGCCGCGCTCGTCCGTGAGCGTGATGCGGAAGCCGGCGTTCAGGAAGCTGATCTCGCGGAGGCGGCCGTTCAGCGTGTCGAAGCTGAAGTCGGTCATGGAGAAGATCTCGCCGTCGGGCTTGAAGGAGATCTTCGTGCCGGTCTTCTCCGTCGTGCCGATGGCCTCGATGGGGCTCATGGGTGCGCCCTTCTGGTACTCCTGGAACCAGACCTGCCCTCCCCGGCTGATCTCCATCTTCAGCCACTCGCTGACGGCGTTCACGGCGCTCACGCCGACGCCGTGCAGACCCGCGGAGACCTTGTAGGAGTCGTTGTCGAACTTCCCGCCCGCGTGGAGCTTGGTCATCACGACCTGCGCCGCGCTCACGCCCTCGGTCGGGTGCATGGCGACGGGGATGCCGCGCCCGTGGTCGACGACGCTCAGCGAGCCACCCGAGTGAATGGTCACCTCGATGGACTCGTTGTGCCCCGCGAGGTGCTCGTCGACGGCGTTGTCGACGACCTCCCAGACCAGGTGGTGGAGACCCGTCCCGTCGTGCGGGTCGCCGATGTACATGCCGGGACGCTTTCGAACGGCCTCCAGGCCTTCGAGAACCTGGATGCTGGACGAGCCGTAGCCGTCCTCCTTCGCGGGGCTCGTGGGGCCCGTCTCTTCCGTCATCGATGCTCCCGGCCGCGCGTGGGACGACGCACGGTGATCGAACCGTCCGACGAACCGGTCACACGACACTGATCCGCGCGCAGGCGCGCGCGTAGCATAGCCCATACCGAACTTCGGGGCGAGCGAGAGCGGGCCTGGCGACTAGGGTCCCGCGACAAGGATGGACCGTCGGCTGGCAACGCTCGGCCCGCGGGCCGACTGAGCGGTGGGGACGCGATGGAGCAGCTTTCGAGCATCCAGGAGGCGACCGACGAGGTCGTCCTCGAGGCCCGGGGCCTGACGAAAGTCTACCGCATGGGCGAGGTGGACGTGCACGCGCTCCGCGGCGTGGACCTCGAGCTCCGCTCGGGCGAGCTCCTCGTCCTCCTCGGCGCTTCGGGCAGCGGCAAATCGACGCTCCTGAACATCCTCGGCGGCCTCGACTCACCGACGGAGGGCAGCGTCGCCTACCGGGGCGCGGACCTGACCTACGCCACGAGCGCCCAGCTCACGCGCTATCGCCGCGAGCACGTCGGCTTCATCTTCCAGTTCTACAACCTCATCCCGAGCCTCACGGCGCGGGAGAACGTCGCCCTCGTCACGGACCTCGTGGAGACGCCCATGGCGCCCGAGGAGGCCCTCGAGCGGGTCGGCCTGGGCCCGCGCATGGACCATTTTCCGAGCCAGCTCAGCGGCGGGGAGCAGCAGCGCGTGGCCATCGCCCGGGCCATCGCCAAGCGACCGGACGTGCTGCTCTGCGACGAGCCCACCGGCGCCCTCGACTTCCGCACCGGCGTGCGCGTGCTCGAGGTGCTCGCGGAGATCAACCGCGAGCTCGGGACGACGACGGCGATCATCACGCACAACGCGCCCGTCGGCGCGATGGCCGGGCGCGTGATCACCCTCGCGGACGGCGCCATCGCCGAGGTCCGCGTCAACGAGACGCCCGCGGACGCCTCCTCGCTGCGCTGGTGAGCCGATGAAGGCCCTCGACCAGAAGCTCTTCCGCGACCTCAAGAACCTGCGGGGGCAGATCCTCACCATCGCGCTCGTCGTCGCGAGCGGGGTCAGCGGCTTCACCACCATCCGGAGCGCCTATGGCTCGCTCAGCCGGGCGCGCACGGACTTCTATACGGCGCAGCGCTTCCCGGACGTCTTCGCGCGCTGCGAGCGGGCCCCGCGCTCGGTCCTCGAGCGCCTCGAGCAGGTGCCGGGCGTGGCCGTCGTCGAGGGGCGCGTCACGGACCAGGCCTCGCTCCCGCTCCCCTGGATGACCGAGCCGGCGCGGGTGACCGTCGTCGGCATCCCGCCCGGCGGCGCCCGCCTCGGGGCGCTCTACCTCCGCTCCGGGCGCATGCCGCGGCCCGGGCACGACGACGAGGTGCTGCTCAGCGACGCCTTCGCCGCAGCCCACGAGCTCACGGCCGGGGACCGGGTCCCGCTCATCCTGGGCGGCGTGTTCCGGGAGGCCCGGGTGGTGGGCGTCGCGCTCTCGCCGGAGCACGTGCTCGTGCTCGGGGCCGGCGACATCGCCGTCGACAACGAGCGCCGCGGCGTCGTCTTCATGAACACGGACGCCGTCGCTGCGGCGACGGGCCGAACGGGCGCCTTCGACGACGTGGTCGCCCAGCTCGCGGCGGACGCCAACGAGGCGGCGGTGCTGGCCGCCTTCGACCGCATCCTCGCGCCCTACGGCAGCTTCGGGGCGCACGGCCGGGACCGGCAGATCTCGAACTTCGTGCTCAACGGCGAGCTCGCGCAGCTCGAGAACATGGCGACGCAGATCCCGCCGCTCTTCCTGCTCGTCGCGGCCTTCTTGCTCCACGTCGTGCTCACGCGCCTCGTGCAGCTCCAGCGCTCGCAGATCGCGGCGCTCAAGGCCCTCGGCTACGGGGACGCGCAGATCGGGCTCCATTACCTGAAGCTCTCGAGCAGCATCGTGGCCGTCGGGGCGGTCCTCGGCGTGGTCCTCGGGGACCAGCTCGGCGAGGCCATGGTCGGTCTCTACGAGGACTATTTCCGCTTCCCGACCCTGGAGGCGCGCCTCGACGCGGGCACGGCCCTCGGCGCCGTGCTCGTGAGCGGCCTCGCCGCGACCGTCGGCACCTTCACGAGCGTGCGGAGCGTGCTCCGCCTGGCGCCCGCGGAGGCCATGCGGCCGCCGGCCCCGGCGCGCTATCGGCGCGGGCTGACGGATCTCCCCGCGGTGCGGCGCTTCATCCCGCCGGCGCTCCAGATGACGCTCCGGGAGATCCAGCGGCGGCCGCTCCGCCTCGTGCTGAGCAGCCTCGGCATCGCGGCGAGCGTGGGGCTGCTCGTCGTCGGCCAGTTCTTCGGGGACGCCATGGGCTGGCTCGTCGACACCTACATGCAGAAGCAGCAGCGCTGGGACGTGCAGGTGAACCTCCTCGAGCCCCGGGACGAGGGGGGCCTCGCGACCTTCCGTCAGCTCCCGGGCGTGACCCGGGCCGAGGGCATGCGCGCCGTGCCCGCCCGGGTTCGCGTCGGCGCGCGGAGCCGCGAGGTGGCCATCCAGGCCATGGTCCCGGACCGGGGCGACGCGGGGCTCCAGCGCGTCGTGGACTCGCGCGGTGACGTCGTGCTGCCGCCGGAGGAGGGGCTCCTCCTGACGACCACGCTCGCCGAGATCCTCGGGGCCGCGCCCGGCGACCGCATCACCGTGGAGGTCCTCGAGGGCTCCCGGGAGACGCTGACGCTCCCGCTGACGGCCACCGTGGACGAGCCCTTCGGGCTCCAGGCCTACATGCGCTCGGACGCGCTCCACCGGGCCCTCGGCCAGGAGCCGATGATCACGAGCGTGCTCCTCCAGGTCGACGGGCGCGACGGCACCGAGGGCAGCGGCGCGCGCAACCTCGACCAGCGCCTCGCCCGCATGCGCGACGTGCTCGGCTTCGCCCACCGGGACCGCATCGTGCAGGAGTTCCGGGCCCAGAGCGCGCAGAACATCTCCGTCTTCTCGCTCGTGCTCACGCTCTTCGCCGCGACCATCGCCATCGGCGTCGTCTACAACAATGCGCGCGTGAGCCTGAGCATGCGCCGGCGCGACCTCGCCTCGCTCCGCGTGCTCGGCTTCACCCGGGCGGAGATCAGCGAGATCCTGCTGAGCGAGATCTTCCTCCAGGTGCTCCTCGCGCTGCCCCTCGGGTTGCTCTTCGGCGACGCGATGGTGGAGCAGATGGCGACCGGCGCAGCGGACCCGGAGGCCTACCGGCTGCCGCTGATCGTGAGCGCGAAGAGCTACGCCTTCGCGGCGGGCGTGACCATCGCGGCGGCGGCCTTCAGCGCCCTGCTCGTGCGGCGCAAGCTCGACCGCCTCGACCTCATCGCGGTGCTCAAGACGAGGGAATGACATGAGCGAGAACGAGAAGGCCCCGCAGAGCCGGACCCAGATCGGAAAGCGCGTCCAGCGGGCGCTGGCGGTGATCGTCGGTGTGGTCGTCGTCGGGATGATCGTGCTCAGCACGCTCCCGAAGCCCATCGCCGTCGAGGTGGACGGCGTCGCGCGGGGGCCCCTGGAGGTCACCGTCGACGAGGACGGCGTCACCCGCGTGAAAGACCGCTACCTCGTGAGCGCCCCGCTCAGCGGCAACCTCGGCCGCGTGGAGCTCGACCCCGGCGACGAGGTGGAGGCCGGCAACGTGGTCGCGCGCCTCGTGCCTCTCCAGGCGCCCATGCTCGACGAGCGGAGCCGGCTCCAGGCCGAGGCCCGCCTCGACCAGGCGCGGGCGGCGGCGCGCCAGGCGCGCGCCTCGGTCTCGCGCTCGAACGCGGCCTTCGAGTTCGCGACGAGCGAGCGCGAGCGTCAGGAGGCCCTCGAGGGCAGCGGAGGCACGCCCGGGCAGGCCGCCGACCGGGCGCGCTACGAGGAGCGGAGCGCCCGCGAGGCGCTCTCCTCGGCGCGCTTCGGGCTGCGGGTCGCCGAGCACGAGGTAGAGCTGGCGGAGGCCGCGCTGGGCCGCTTCGCGGAGCGCTCCGGGCGGGGGACGCAGGGCCCGAAGGACGAGGAGGTGCTCGAGGTGAGCGCGCCGGTCGCCGGGCGCGTGCTCCGCGTGCTCCAGGAGAGCGAGGGCGTCGTGCAGCCCGGCACCCCGCTCCTCGAGGTCGGCGATCCTGCGGCCCTCGAGATCGTCGTCGACGTGCTCACGACCGACGCCGTGCAGATCGCGGCCGGCGCGCCCGTGGAGATCGTGCGCTGGGGCGGCGAAGGCGCGCTCGCCGCCCACGTGCGCCGCGTCGAGCCCTCGGCCTTCACGAAGGTGCGCGCGCTCGGCGTCGAGGAGCAGCGCGTGAACGTGATCATCGACCTCGACGCCGAGCGCGAGTCCTGGGCGGCCCTCGGCGATGGCTTCCGCGTCGAGGCGCGCATCCAGCTCTGGCGCACGGAGGAGACGCTGAAGGTCCCGGCGAGCGCGCTCTTCCGCGAAGGCGAGGGCTGGGCCGTCTTCATCGTCGACGGCGGCGCGAACGAGGGGACGGCGCGGGTGCGCCCGGTGACCCTGGGCCGGCGCAACGGTTTCGAGGCCGAGGTGACGGATGGGCTCGCCGCCGGCGACCGGGTGATCGTGCATCCCGGCGACGCGTTGGCCGACGGGAGCGACGTCACCTGGCGGTGAGGCTGGGGAACGGGCGTAAGCGTGATAACATCATGCCCGTGGTGAACGCTGGGGGGCACGCCACACCGACGAGAGGACCGGTCTTGGGGGAGATTCGTCGATCGCGATGGAAAGACGTCGTGGTGATGGAGGTGCGCGGGGAACCGAGCGCCGCCCAGTTCCGCTCCGTCCTGGTCCACAACTACGAAGGCGAGGTCCCGAGGGACATCGTCTGGGACGTTCGGTCGGGTTCCGCGGGTGCGCTCGACACGCGCTCGGTGCGCACCATGGCGGAGCTGATCCGTGACCGCGCGCGGCTCCGTGTGGGCGGCCGCACGGCGGTGATCGCGCCGCGGGATCTCGACTACGGCGTGAGCCGCATGGTCGAGTCCCGCGTCATGGCGATGCGCCTGCCGATCACCTACCAGACCTTCCGTACGGTGGAAGAAGCGCTGGCGGCGGTGGAGCTTCCCCGCGAGCGCTTCGAGGCCCTGCTCGCGGCGGCCATGCCACTCGAAGTGCCGCGCGAGCCCCTGCGCTGATCGCCGGCCGCTGCCCTCAGTCGCCGCGCTCTTCGACGCGGCCGTCCGCGTGCTTCGCGAAGCGTCCCTGGGAGCGCAAGTGCACGATGCCCTCGCGCTCCCAGGGCCAGCCGCCGAACTGGGTGCGCTGGTACTCCATGAAGGCCTCCTGGAGCTCCGCGCGGCTGTTCATGACGAAGGGCCCGTGATGCGCGACGGGCTCGCCGATGGGCTTGCCCTGGAGGAGCAGCAGCTCGGCGCCGCTCGGGCCCGCGACGAGCGGGACGTCCACGTCCGGGCGGAGGAAGACCTGCGCCGGCACGGGGCTCCGAAGACCGGCGATCTCGAGGTCCGTGCCCGCGTGGAAGTAGAGGCTGCGGTTCGCCTCGGCGGGGCCCGCGGGGAGCGTGAAGCGCGCGCCCGGCGCCATGTCGAGGGCCCATACGGCGACGTGCGCGTCGGGATGCGCGGCCCAGGAGTCGGGGGGCGGCGGCGTGGGCGCCACGCCCGCGTAGGCGCCCACGAAGGTGGTCAGCGTCGTCGTCCTCCCCTCGGCGTCCTCGAGGCGATGCACGGGCGTCTCCTCGCGCCAGAGCATCGTGAAATGGGGCGGCACGAGCTTCCCCTTCGCGGGGAGGTTCAGCCAGATCTGGAAGAGCTCGAGGGGGTTGTCCGCGTCGCGCTTCCGGAGCGGAAACATCTCCGAATGCACGATGCCCTTGCCCGCGGTCATCCACTGTCCGTCGCCGGGACCGAAGCGCGCCGTGGCCCCGAGCGAGTCCGCGTGGTCGCAATAGCCCTTCCGCGTGACCGTGATGGTCTCGAAGCCGCGATGCGGGTGCTGCGGGAACCCAGGCACCACGTCGCCGTGGTACATCGACCAGCCGTCCTGGCGGCCGAAGTCCATGCCGATGTCCCGGCCGCGGAGCAGCTTCGGGTCCGGCCCCTGGCTCTCCTCGCCCGCCGGGAAATCGTCCCGGTGGTAGGCGCAGAAGAGGAAGGGGTCCTGGGTCTGGAAGTGCATGCCCAGCGGGCCCGCACCGAGGATCGGGGAGTCGTCACTCACGCTAGGCCAGTCGCGCCACGGGCGGGGTTCGCTACGGCCGCGGCGTTCCCTCGGCGCAACGCTGCGTCGCGGGCGCACGGGGCGCGGTCCCGGCGGCGCTCGGGCCTCGGCGGGGTTGCGCGGAAGTGGCCGTTCGACGGGCACCCACACGCCGAAGGAAAACCCTGAGGCGGGCTCGGGCCGCCGATCCTGCGTGCGAACCGCTTGCGAAGGCGTCGGGGAGCTCCCCGGCGCCTTCGAAGCGTTCGGAAGCCTCGGGGTCCCGGCGAGGCGCCCGGGGGACGGCTCGCGAAGGGCCGTGGGGAGCGAAGGCGGCCCCTACCAATGCGCTCGGACCTCGAGCTCGCCCCACTGGTGCCAGTCGGGGTGGAGCCGCTGCCGCGGGACGTTGTCGAAGGTGCGCTGGCGCCAGACCTGCTGATAGGCGAGGGACCAGCCCGCCCGGGCGACGCCGCCGCAGCGGCGCACGCGGCGCCAGCGAAGCACGGCCCCGAGGCGGAACGCCGCCACGAAGGTGCGCGCCTCGATGTCCGGCTTCACCGGCGCGCCGTCGGCCTCCACGAAGCGGTCGTACTGGCGAAGCTCGAGCACGCTGCCCGCCGTGAAGCCGCCGCAGAGCGCACCCGTGCAG
>JBCDGX010000072.1:0-13325 GCA_038750805.1 Myxococcota bacterium | reverse complement strand
CTGGGGGTGGCGGGCAGCTACGCGGTGCTGGGCGAGGTCCGGGGCACGACGGCGATCCCCCGCGCGCACCTCGACATCGCGCTCACGGGCGTGCGTCAGGGGGACACCAGCCTCGGCGACGGCCGGCTCTACGTCCGCCTCACGGACCGGCAGGACCCCTGGGTGCGCGAGGCGCGCGACTGGGATGGCGTCCCGCCGGGCGAGCCCTGCGGGCGGGCCCGCGCGGGCTTCGCCAACGGCCGCTGGCGCCCCTCGCGCCCCCTGCGCACGGGCGAGGGCCTGGTCCCGGCGCATGAAGTGCCCATGGCCTACCTCGTCTGCGGAGAGGCGCTCGGCGGCGCCGTGGGCATCGACCTGACGTTCGGTTGGACCGACGTCTACCCGGTGCGCGGTGAGGTGACGCTCGACGACCTCGACCTCGGGCGCTTCCTCGAGAGCTCGGGCGGCGAACGCTTCGGCGGCGCCGTCGACGGTCGCCTCTTGCTCACGGGCGGGGCCCTCGAGGAGCCGGAGAAGCTCGAGGGCGAGCTCCGGCTCGATCGCGTGCGCCTGGCGGCGAGCAACGAGCGCGGGGAGACGCAGGTGGCGCTGACCAACGACGCGCCCGTGACGCTCTCGCTCACGGAGGGAGGCTTCCTCGTCGAGTCGGCCCGGCTCCGCGGCGACGGCGCGGAGCTCCGCTTCGAGGGCGGGGGCTCGGCCACCGGAGACCTCGCGCTACGCGTGGCGGGGGACGTGGACCTCGGGCTCCTGGCGCGCGTCTCCGACGACGTGAGCCGAAGCGGCGGCGCCCTCGGGTTCCGCGTGAGCCTGACGGGCAAGGTCGACGACCCGGCGGTCTTCGGGGACGTGTTCATCCGCGACGGGAGCGGGCGCATCGCGGGCGTGCCCGCAGCGCTCGAGAACGTGGAGGGCGCGCTCACCTTCAGCGAGCGACGCATCCTGGTGGAGCGTCTCGACGCGGAGCTCGCGGGGGGCGCGCTCGAGATCCGCGGCGGCGCCTCCATCGCCGAGGGATCGCTCGAGCGCTACGACTTCGAGGCGAGCCTCAGGAACGCGACGCTGACGCCGGAGGATGGCGTGCTGGTCGCCCTCTCGGCGGACACGAACCTGGCCTGGCAGCGCGGCGAGCGGCTCCCGCGCCTGAGCGGCGAGGTGGAGCTCCGCCGCGCGCGCTACGAGCGGCGCATCGACCTGAGCCCGACGCTCGGCCAGCTCTACCGGCCGCAGCGCGCCGAGGTCGAGCGCTACGACCCGGCGGCGGACAACGTGGAGCTCGACCTGCGCGTCACCGACCGGTCGCCCATGCGCATCACGAACAACCTCTTCGACCTGGACCTTCGCATCGACGACGCCGAACGGCCGTTCCGGATCGTCGGCACGGACCAGCGCTACGGCATCCTCGGGAACATCCGCATCCCGCGCGGCACGGTGCGCTTCCGTGGATCGGATTTCGACGTGACGAGCGGCGACGTGCGCTTCGACGACGCGAGCCGCGTGGACCCGCGCTTCGTCGTCGTGGCGCAGACGGAGATCCGCCGGCAGCAGACGGCCCAGGACCTCACGGCGGTGGTCTGGCAGATCCGGCTGCGGGCGGAGGGCGGCATGGACGGCTTCCGCCTCGACGCCTCGAGCAACCCCCAGCTCAGCCAGGAGGACCTCGCGCTCCTGCTCACCGTCGGGCTCACGAGCGCGGAGGCGCAGCAGCTCCAGGCCGGCGACGTCGGCGGCACGGCCCTCGAGGCGATCAGCGCGCTGACCGGCGTGAACGACGAGGTGCGCGCCGCCGTGCAGGTCATCGACGAGTTCGCGATCACGACGCGCTACTCGCCGGACACGGGGCGGCCCGAGCCCATGGTGACGGTGGGCAAGCGCCTCACGGACCGGGTGCGGGTGAGCGCCTCGACGGGGCTCACGGGCGAGGACCGGACCTTCACGACGGGCGTCGAGTGGCGCCTCGACGACCAGTCGAGCGTTCAGGTCAGCTACGACAACATCAACCGCGAGTCGAACTCGCGCGTCGGCAACATCGGCGTCGACTTCCACTGGCGCCTCGAGTTCGAGTAGCGCCGCGACGTCAGAAGAGCCCGATCGAGAAGTGGAAGCTCCCGAGGGGCTCCCCGAGGAACTCGCGCCGCGCCAGCAGGAAGCCGTAGTCGAGCGCGATGGGCCCGACCGGCGTCGCGATGCGCAGTCCGAGCCCCGCTGTCGGCCTCAGGCGGAAGGGCTCGAAGGCGCTGGCCTCGATCCACGAGTTGCCGAGGTCGACGAAGGCGCCGCCGCGCACGTCGCCGATGAGCGGGAAGCGGAGCTCCCCGCGGAGCACGACGAAGACGTCTCCGCCCTGGACGACCGCGTTCGTGTTCACCTCGCCCGCTTGAGCGATCTCGTCCGCCAGGTCCTGCGGCACGAGCGAGTCCTGGAAGTAGCCGCGGAGCGTGTCGACGCCGCCGAGGAAGAACTGGCGGTTCGGATAGGTCTCGGACTGCCCGTCGAGGTGCACGACGCGGCCGAGGCGGAGCTGCGAGGCGAAGACCACCCCGCGCGGAAGCGGCAGGTAGGCGCTCGAGGTCAGCAGCAGCCGGAGGTGATTGCTCTGGAAGCGCTCGGTCTCGCCCGCGACCTCGATGGTCTCGGAAGCCACCGTGGTCGCGTACTCGAGCGTGCCGACGACGAAGTAGCCGCGCCGGGGCACGAAGGCGCTATCGCGCTGGTCGATGGTCGCCGTGGTCGAGGTCGCCACCACCGTGCTCCGGCCCTGAGGCACGCGGAGCAGGTTCCGGAGCCGCGGATCGGTCGCGCTCTGGAGGAGCTCCTCGTAGCTCTCCGTCCCGAGCACCTGGATGTCGTTGTTCTCGAGGTCCGCCGAGACCGAGAGCTGGAAGAGCCGGAGCGGCCGCCAGGCGAAGGTCACGTCGACGTTGTTCTTGTCGAGGCCGAAGTTTCGCTCGTTCTCCCGCTGGTGGATGAAGCTGAGCGACGCGCGCACCTTCGGGAGCCCGATCCACGGCACGCCGAAGGTCGCGGAGACCCGCCGCTCGAGGCGCTCGGCGAGCGTGAGCGCCGTGAAGCGGTCCTCGAGCACCTGGTCGATGAAGATGAACTGGTAGCCGAGCTGAGCGCGGAGCGTGAGGCCGATCGCGCGGCCGAAGAGGTTCCGGTAGCCGTACTCCACGCCGAAGCGCGCACCCTGCGCGGTGGAGAGGCCCGCGCGGAAGTCCAGGTACTGCGTGCGCCGCTCGCCCACGACGACCACGAGGGGCTTCACGCGCGCCGGAAGGTCCGGGTCCTCGGGCTGCACGGTGACGCCACTGAACACGCCGAGGCTCACCAGCGCCCCCTGGGCGTCGCGGAGGGCGTCGGGCGTGAGCACGTCGCCCGGCGCCACGGGCATCACCCGGCGGACCAGCGCCTCGTCGGTGCTCTCGGCCCCGCGGACGACGATCTCGCCGACGCGCACCTCGAAGCGCTCGACCACCTCGAGCTCCACCACGGCGCGCTGGCAGAGGGCGGATTCGCGGGCGTCGGCCTCGTCGCAGGCGAAGGCATCCGAGAAGCGCGCTGCGCTCTCGACGCGCACGAAGTAGTACCCCTCGTTCCGGAAGGCCTGCTCGACGCGGCCGATGCCCTGCTCGAGCGCCAGGTAGCTGAAGGGCTCGCCCCGACCGAGCGCGAGGGCCTCGAGCACCTCCCGGTCCCCGAGTGCCTCGTTGCCGCGCACGCGCACCTCGTGGAGGAAGGCGCGGGGTCCCTCCTCGACGGGCACGACCACCTCGGCGCGCCCGGGCCCCGTGCGCACGAGCTGCGCCGGACCGACGCGCGCGTCGAGGTACCCGTCCGCCTCGTAGAGCTCGCGCACGTGCTCGACGGCGGCGTCGTAGGCGCTCGCGTACCAGACGGCGAGGGGCTCGACGACGACCGGTGGGGGCGCGGGGGTGCGGGCCTCGAAGCGCGCCCCCACGAGCGCGTCCACGGCCTGCCCGTCGACGGGCGAGAGGAGCCGCGCCTCCGGCAGCGCGTCGCGGAGGTAGCTCGCCATCTGCTCGTCGAGGAAGGAGCGGCGAAAGTGCAGGGCGCCGGGATAGCGCCGCTGCGTGACGACGAGCTGCTCACCGGTCGCGACGTCGACGCGGAGCGTGGCGCGTCCGGGCCCCGGACCGAGGTGCCGCGTCACCGTGACCCGCGCGTCCTCGAAGCCCATGCGCCGGTACACGTCGAGCAGGCGGAGCTCGAGGATGGGCAGCGTGCTCGGCAGGAGCCGCTCGCTCCCGAGGCGTAGCTCCTCCACCACGTCGCCGCGCGAGAGCGGGCTCTGGCCACGGATCTGGATCCCGTAGCGCGGCCCGACGCGGGAGGGCACGACCACGTCGACGCCGCCCTCGCGCCGGTCGAGGCCGAGCGGCCCGAGCGAGGCCTCGAGCCATCCCCCGTCCCGGAGCGTGCGCTCCTCGTCGCGAAGGCCGCCCTCGAGCGCGGGCCGGTCGAGGAGCGTCCGGGGCCGCGCGCGGAGCTCCGAGCGCGCCCCGCTCGCCGGCGGGATCGGGTCCCCCTCGATGCGTACGCGCGCGACCCGCGTCGGGACGCCTTCGTCGATGACGACGCGGAGGACCTTCCGGGAGGGGTCGTCCGTGTCGCGGAGGAGCAGATCGATGCGCGCGCGCTCGTAGCCACGCTCGGCGTAGAGCGCGCGGAGGAGCGCGGCCTTCGTGGCGAGGGCCTCGCGGTCGACCTCGCTCTCCGCGCCGAGGCCGAGCTCTCGGCGGACGTCGGCTTCGTCTAGCGCGTCCGGGCCGACCACGTCCACCCGGATGAGGAGGATGCGCGGCACGAGGCGCGCGATCACCCGCACGCCCGCGCCGTCCGGGACCAGCGCGAGCTGCACGTCGGCGTAGCGCCCCGTGGCGAGCAGGGCCTGGACGGCGCGACGGAGGAGCGCGCGGTTCAGGCGGTCGCCGACGGCGATGGGCACGTCTTCGGGAACCAGCGCCCGCGCGTCGCGCCCGCGAAGCTCGACGGCGCTCACGGCGCGGCCGCGAAGCGCCTCCGGTACGTGGGCCCGGGCCGGGCCGGCGAGCGCGCACAAGACGAGCGCGACCCACGGGGACGCCCCGCGCCACCGCGGGCACCTGAGGCGTCGAAGGGAGCGCATGCCGCTCGAAGCTAGCAAGAACCCTCGCGCGGGCGCGCAAAGGCGACGCGCGGCTCAGCCCAGCCGGCGCGCACGCAGGAAGGCGAGCACGGCCGGGTCCCGGGTCAGGCGGAGGGCCTCGCCGAACGCGACGTGGGCCTCGGGACCCCGTCCGAGCTCGCGGAGGAGCTGCGCCCGAAGCGCCCAATGCGGCTGGTGGTCCGCCACGAGATGCGTCGGGGTCGCGTCGAGGTGAATCAGCGCCATGGCGGGACCGGCGAGGGCCTGCATGGCCGCGGCCTGCCCGACGAACGCGTCGGCGGCTCGTGTCAGCTGAACGAGGCCCGCGTAGAGCCGGCCGATGGCGCGCCAGTCGGCGGACCCGGCCTCGCGGCGGCGCGCATGGGCCGAGGCGATGGCGGCCTCGAGCTGGAACCGACCGAAGCGCGAACGCTCCGCAGCCAGCGTCAGGTGCTCGTCTGCGCGGGCGAGGTGCGCGGGATCCCAGCGCCCGGGGTCCTGGTCGGCCAGGGGCACGTAGGCGCCCTCGTGGGCCGGGTGGCGGGCCGCGTGGTGGAGGAGAAGCGCGAGCAGCCCGCGGGCTTCGGGCTCGTCGGGGAAGCGCTCGACGACGGCCTCGGCGAGCGTCCGCGCCTCTTCCTCGAGCCCCAGCATGGGCCCGGACCCGCCCTCGACCTCGAGCGGGGCCGCGCCGTGGATCCGGCGGATCGCGGCGAGGAGGGCGGCCAGCCGGCTCGTCCGCGTGGCCGGGACCGGAGGCGCGACGCCGCGCCCGTGGAGCACGCGCTTGGCCGCCACGAGCTCCCCCGTGAGCGCGTCGGGGCATCGCCCGGACGCCGTGGCGATGCGCCCCGCCTCCACGCCGAGGACCAGCTCGAGGAGGAGCCCGGCGTGGGCGTCCCGGTCGATGGCCGGGTGGGTGCACGCGAAGAGGAGCTCGGGCTCGGCGATCGGATCCATCGGCGCGAAGGGGTCGGGCGCGCGCCGCGGGCATTTCGAGAAACCCGTTCTCTTCAGCCGGGCCAGTCCGCAGGCTCGGACGTCACGTCCACGCCCGCGCCCGTCGCCGGGTGCGCGAAGCGGAGCCGCGACGCGTGGAGGCAATGCCCCACCTGCTCCGGCACTTCGGGCCCCCCGTAGAGGACGTCGCCGACCAGCGGGAAGCCGAGGGTGGCGAGGTGCACGCGCACCTGATGGCGCCGCGCCGCCCGCGCGCGAAGCTCCACGCGGCTCGCGTCGCCGGGCGCGGGCAGCAGGGCGAGCGTGCGCGGCTCGCTGGCGAGCACCTCCGTCGTCGCCGCGCGGGCGCCCTCGAGGTCCCCGGCGACCATGCGCCGACGGTCGCCGCGGTCGTGGGCCACGGGCAGGTCGATGCGCTGGGGTGCGCGCACGATGCCCACGCAGAGCGCGAGGTAGCGCTTGTCGATGGCGCCGCCGAGGAGCGCGTCGCGCAGGGTCGCGAAGGCCTCCGCGTCCCGCGCCGCGAGCACGAGGCCGCTGGTCCCCGTGTCGAGGCGATGGAGCAGGCCTGGCTCGCGCGGTCGATGCCCGACGTCGGCCATCTCCGGATAGCGGGCCACCAGCGCGCCCGCGAGCGTCCCCCGCTCCTCCGGCTCGAGCGGGTGCGTCGGCATGCCCGCGGGCTTGTGCACCACGACGAAGCGCGGGTCCTCGAGGCGCACGTCCAGCGTGAGCTCGGGGTCCCGCGCGGCGGGAAAATCGCGCGGCGGCGGAAGGCGCTCGAGGGTCACGACGTCGCCGGGCTGCAGCCGGGTCCCCTTCGCCACGCGGCGCCCGTTCACCCGGAGCGCGCCGCTCGCCGCGAGCGCCTTGGCCCGCGCCCGGCTCATGTCGCGCACCCGCGCCACGAGCACGACGTCCACGCGCATCCCGGCCTCGACCTCGCCGACCTCGAGCCGGAGCGCCATGGGAGGCGCCTCGCCGTCTGCGTCCATCGCCCTGCCATGCGAGGTCCGGGGCACGGACGCAACGGGGAAGGGAACTTCGTCCCGCTTGATCGCCGCGGCGTGGGGCGCTAGCTCGGCCACGTGACGGTCGGCTGGCGCGGCTTCTACGCGATCGTGGGGCACGACTCCGGCGGCGACCCCATCGGCGTGGCCGAGCGGATTCTGCGCGCGGGTCCCGCGGTGCTCCAGCTTCGCTTCAAGGGCGAGGACGACCGCCTGCACCTCGCGACGGCCCGGGCGCTGCGCGCGCGTTGCGCCGCGGCGGGCGTACCCTTCGTCGTGAACGACCGCGCGGACCTGGCGGCGCTCGCGGACGCGGATGGCCTCCACCTCGGGCAGGACGACCTGCCGCTCGCGGCGGCGCGAGAGATCTTCCCCGGACCGATCGGCGTCTCGACGCACGACGCGGCGCAGGCGCGCCAGGCCGTGGGCGAGGGCGCGGACCTGATCGGCTTCGGGCCGGTCTTCGCGACCGCGACCAAGAAGAACCCGGACCCGGTCGTCGGGCTCGAGGGGCTGCGCGCCGTGTGCGCGGAGGCGAAGGTGCCCGTCGTGGCCATCGGGGGCATCGACGTGGAGCGAGCGCGGCAGGCGCGGGCAGCGGGCGCGGCGCTGGTCGCCGCCATCGGCGCCGTGGCCGGCGCCGACGATCCGGAGGAGGCCGCGCGGCGTATGGTCGCCGCGGCCGGGGCGGAGGCGAGATGATCCTGGAGCTATCCGTCGGCGCGGGGCTCGTCGCCGCCGCGGCCTACGCCTTCCGCGCGCTCAAGCGCTCGGGCGAGCTCGAGGACCGGGAAGAGCCGGACGAGAGCCCGCCGAAGACGCCGGAGCCCGACGCCCCGCCCCCGAAACCCGTTCGGACAGGCCCGCGCGGACTGCGCGTCGGCGACGTCCTGCTCTACGCCGACGACGAGCTCTGGCTCGCCGGCTGCCTCGAGGTGTGGGAGGAGGGCTTCGTCGCGCGGGCCTTCGCGACGCCGGGCTCGGGACGAGCCGCCTGGGTGCTCCAGCTCGACCCCGCCGGCGAGGAGCTCGCGTTCGGCGACGTCACGGACGCCGTGCCCGGGGGCGCCGTGCCCGCGGAGCTCCCCGTCGGCGGCCTTCGGCTCCGCCTGAAGAAGCGCGGCCAGGCGACCGTGCGCCGCGAGGGCGACGGACTGCCCTTCGCCAGCGACGTGGCCGAGTACATCTTGCTCCGCGGACCCGGGGGCAAGGCCCTGCTCGTCCTGGACTTCGATACCGGCGACCGGCTCGCCATCCTCGGCGACGGCGTGGGCCGCGAGCTCCTCGAGCTCCTCCCGGGCGGCGGCTAGCTCGGCGGAGCGGGGCTCAGCGAACGGCGTCTTCGAAGTAGCTGATCGTGCTCTCGAGGCTCGCCCCGAGCGCCTCGTTGACCAGCTTCGAGACCGCGTCCTCGCCCTGCTTGAGGCTGTCGTAGTAGCGCTGCCGCTGCGTCGCGTGGATCACCACCGGCGGGTAGCTGTGGCGCAGCAGAATCAGGTTCATGATCAGGCGCCCGACCTTCCCGCTCTGCCGCGGGAAGGGGTAGATGCCGAGCATCTGCTGGTGCGCCCGCGCGGCGAGGCGGACCGCATGCGTCGAGCGCTTCGTCTCCGGCGCGTTCATCCACTGGACGAGCTGCCGCATGCGGTAGGAGATCTTTTCCGGCGGGGAGATCTCGTGGAAGTAGAGCCGGTGGAGCGGCATGTCCTTCCGATAGGTGGGCTGGGCCTTGCCCTCGAGCTCCTCCGGCGCGAGCTGCGCGTAGAGCTTCTTGATGATGTCGAGGGTGATCGAGAAGCGCTTCTTCTGCGCCATCTCGCGCACCATGTCGATGGCGGCCTTGTGGTTCCGGATCTCGTCGTAGACCGGGATGAGCGACGCCTCCGTCGGGGGCTCCTCGGCGAGGAGCGCTCCCTGGAGCTCGTCCATCGTGTAGACGACGCCCTCCAGCGCGCTGTCGTGATAAATCCACGACATGTCGAAGCGGCGTTCGAAGTCTTCCGTGACGCCCTCGGGGGCGGCCTTCAAGAGCTCGTGAAGACGCGCGACGCGGGACTCGAGGCTTCCGCCCTGAAGCGCCTGAACCAAACCTAATCTTCTCCTCGTCCCCGTGCGGGGACGCCAGGCCGAGGCGGCGCAATCGCAGCGCTTTTCCCCGACGGGCGGCGGATTCTATCAATGCGCCGGACGTGGATCAAGCGTCGTACGCCGGCAGGGGATTCAGAGCCGGGGAGAGACCCCGAGCTCCACGAGGCGACGGCGGAGGCTCTCGGGGTCGGGCACGCCGACCTCGACGAAGGCCACGGCCCCCGTTCGGTCGAGGGCGACCATGGTCGGGAGGTTCTGGACGCCGAAGGCGGCCTGCAGCGCGCCGTCCCGGTCGTCGAGGGTCGGGAAGCGCGCCCCGAGCGTTCCGTGTGCCTCCCGGAGCGCCTCGGGCGCGAGGGCCTCGACGTTCACCCCGTAGATCCGGAGCCCGGGGACGTCCGCGAGGTCGTTGAGCACGGGCACGCCGCGATAGCAGGGGCGGCACCAGCTCGCCCAGAAGTCGAGGAGCACGACCTCGCCGACGAGGTCGCCGAGGCGCACCCGGTCCCCCGCGCCCGGCCCGGCGCCGACGTCCAGGGCCACCTCGGGCACGCTCGGCGAGGCCGGCCGCCAGAGCGCGACCCCCGCGAAGACGACGACGGCCCCGAGGAAGGGGAGCAGCACGAGCAGGTCGCGCCTCAAAGGAGCCTCCTTCGCCGCGTCGGAGGCCGCTCCGCCCGCGCGCTCTCGTCGACGGGCAGGGTGAGCACGAAGCGCGCGCCGCCCCCCGCCGCGGCCTGCACGCTCAGGTCCCCGCCGTGCTCGAGAGCGACCTTCTTCACGATGGGGAGCCCGAGCCCGGTCCCCTCGGCCTTGGTGGTGAAGTAGGGGTCGAAGACCCGCTCGCGGGCACGCTCGGGCACGCCCGGGCCGTCGTCCTCGACGCCGATCGCGACCTCGGCGCCGTGGCGCACGGCCGCGATGCGCACCTCGCCCTCGCGGCCACGCATCGCCTGGAAGGCGTTCCGAACGAGGTTGTCGAGGGCGCGCTTCATCATCATCGCGTCGATGCGCACGGGCACGGGTTCCGGCGGGAAGCTCAGCGCGACCTTGGGGCCAGCTCCCCGATCGCCGTAGACGTCCTCTGCGATGGCCGGCAGCGCGAGCTCCACGTCGTGGAGGAAGTCGCCCACGTCCGCGGGGGCGAGCGTGGCTGTGGGGAGCTTGGCGAAGGCGGAGAACTCCCCGGGGAGGCGGCGCAGCGTCGCGATCTCCTCGCCGACGATGGCGTGCGCGTCGTCGAGCTTGCGCCGGTAGGCGTCGTCCTCGCCCGTGTACGAGCGATGAAGCTCCTGCACCGCGAGCTGGATGGGCGTGAGCGGGTTCTTGATCTCGTGCGCGAGGCGCCGGGCGAACTCCTGCCAGGCGCCGATGCGGCGCAGGTAGGCGATGCGGGCCTGGTTCTCACGGAGGTCCCGCACCATCGCGTTGAAGGCGCCCGTCAGCTCGGCGACCTCGTCCCGCGCGTCCGTCGGAACGTGCACGTCGAGGTCCCCCGCGCCCACGCGGCGGGCCGCCTCGGCGAGATCCACCACGCGGCCGGTGACGCGCCGCGACACCACCACGCCGACGACGAGCACGGCGGAGATGAGGAGCGCCAGCGCGAGCACGTAGTAGCCGACGTAGGTCCCCTCCACGAGCTCGGCTTCCTCGACGAGGCGGCCGTACACCTCGGTGATGTCGCCGGCTGCTTGGTAGCCCTCGAAGATCGCGACGGGGGCCGTCACCACGACGCGCACCGTCTCGAGGGGCGCCGGCTCCTCCGCCTCGAGCCCGGGGGCGGGGGCCCGCGGCGGCACCGTCCGGTCGAGGAAGAGCGGGCGCTCGGCGGCTCCCATGGGGCTCTCGGCGCGCGCGAGCTCCTCCCCGCCACGACGGACGACGAGGCGCCGAACGTGCGGATGCCGCGCGAGCTCCTCCTCGAGATAGTCGACGAGCGCCGCCCGGTCGTCCTCCCGGAGCAGGCGATCCAGCCGTACGTTCAGTCCAATGGCGTCCGCCGTGCGCTCCGCGTCGGCGCGCAGGAGCTCGAGGTGCTCGCGATAGAGCGCCACGTGGGCCTCGAGCTGGGCCCGCACCTCGTCGTTCACGCCGGTCGCGTAGGCGCTGCGCAACGCGTCGCCGCCGAGCACGAGGGCGCCGAGCAGCGGGGCCACGGCCACGAGCCCGATGGCCGCGAGGACCTTCCGTTCGAAGCGCGCCAAGCCGCGCGACGGCGGGGTCACGGCGGGCGCTCCTCGGCCGAGCGCAGCACGAGCGCGCGCGTCGCCCGGCAGATCTGCCGGGGGAGGACGCTGATGACCACGCCACCGATGGGCGTCGCGTGCCGGGACGAGCTCCGCAGAAGGTCGCGACAACGCCCCCGCGTCACCGGGTTGAGGCTCGCCGTCACCTCGAACACCACGGACGCCCCTCCGGCGTCGCGCCAGGTCGAGCTCCGGCCGACGCGAAGCGATCGCACGTCGAGGCAATGGGCGAGGGCCCGATCCCGGGCCCGCCGACGCTCCGGCGCCTCGGGATCGACGGTCCCGCTGGCGCCGGCGATCGCGAAGCTCGAGGTGCGTGACGCCCCGCCCGCCACGTAGCGGCGCACGAGGTAGGTCTGCTGCCAATGGTCCCAGGTCACGTCGCAGAGGAACGAGCGTTCGGCGAGCGCGCGGCTGCTGCCCGGGCGGCGCGCCTCGACGCTCAGCTCGAGGTGCTGGGTGAGACCGCTGTCGATACGCGCGCGCGCGTCGTCGTCGACGAGCCGGCGCGCGTCGAAGGAGACGTAGGGCACGCCGCCGGTCCGCCACTCGACGCTCACGCCCGGGCTCTGGGCCCCCGCCGGCGCGGAGAGCGACGCGACGAGGAGGGCGGCGAGCGCGCTCGCTTTCGGGAAGCGCCCGCTCACAAGTTGATGAACCCGAGCACGGTGGAGAAGCCCAGCTGGACGACACCGACGGCGGTGTCGAGGCGGAAGCCGACGTCGAAGGTGAGGTCGACGGGCACCTGGGACGCCCCGTCGAACCCCGGCACGCCGAGGCTCAGCTCCGCCCGGTTGGCGAGAGTGACGACGCCGACGTTGAGGTAGGCATTCAACGAACGGACCCCGCCGGCCCCGCGATAGAGCGGCGCCGAGTACTCCACGTCCGCGCGCCCGGCGAGCTCCCCGGTGAGCAGCTCGCTGATCGCCGTCCCGAACACGTTCGGCGCCTGGCGCCGGTCGAGCTGCATCTCGAGGAAACGCGACGGGATGAGATCCGTCAGGTCGCTGATGTGGAAGAGGTGCCAGAAGGGCGCGCGGCCGATGACGCTCCCGGCGTAGGCGCCGAGGCGGATCGTGTGACCCCAGGAGGTCGGGATCCATCCGAGGGCGCTGCCCTGGAGCCGGATGAAGTCGTAGTCGCTCCCGATGGCGCGGCTCGCGACGTCGGTCTGGAAGCGCACGAGGAGCCCGCGCGTCGGGAGCGCCGGGTCGTCGCGCCGGTCGAAGGTGAGGCCCACCCGGGCGCGCGACACGTAGCTCGTGCCGCGCTGCACGCGAAAATCGATGGCCCGGACCTCGGAGCCGAAGGTCTCGCTCGCGTCGGGGAAGCTCGCGTTGGCGGCCTCGAGGATCCAGTCGACGTCGACGTGGATGTACTGCGTCGCGTCGCGCCCGGTGCCGATCTCGAAGACCCCGCGGCGCGCGAAGGCGACGGCGTTGTTCGCCTCGAATTCGTCGAGGCAGTCCTCGACGTCCGGCCGATCCGCGCAATCCCCGTCGACGAGCACGTCGGTGCCGAAGGCCTGGCGCGCGTTGGTGTACTGGGCCGCGAGGTGGAGGCCGAAGCGCCGAGGGAGGAGCTTCGGATGGTCGTAGTCGAGGCGGATGCCGCGCGCGCGCGACGAGCCGAAGCCCGTGAGCCCGAGGGACGCGCCGAGGCCGAAGAGGTTCGTCTCGGTGACCGTGGCGCCGAAGTAGCCGAGCACCTGCTCGTCCGAGCGGTCGCGCTCGCGGGAGATGCCTTCGGAGATGCCGAAGGTGAGGTTGCTGACGACGATGGTGTTGCGCTCGACGACCCGGATCACGAGGACGACGGAGCCGCGCTCTTCGGCGGGCTCGAGGCGGACCTCGACACGGCGGAACCAGCCCG
>JBCDGX010000071.1:0-13527 GCA_038750805.1 Myxococcota bacterium | reverse complement strand
GGCCTCACCCTACGACCTGCCCATGCGCCCACGCCCTTCGGCCCTCTTGCTCGCTTCGTACCTCTCGTTGGCCTCGGCCTGCGGCTCCGGCGGCGACGCGGCCGACGCCGACGCCGGCGCCTCCGCCGCCGAAGAGGTGCTCGATGCGGGACGGCCGCCCGAGAACGTCGCGCTGGCGGACCGGCTCGTCGCTACCTGGACCGGGATCGAGGAGGGCGAGGCCATCGGTACGCTTCGGGCGACCTACTCGATCACCGAGGCCGGCTCCGGACGCTTCGACATCACCCAGCAGGGGCTGAGCACGCCCAAGTTCTTCATCCTGGCCGGCGAAGCCGCCACGCCGACGCGCGCCTACGCGCGGATTCCGGACCAGGTCTACAGCCCGGGCCAGACGGGCCCCGTCACCCTCGAGCTGAGCGGCACCGGCGCCTTCGGCGCGGACGCGCCCGGCGGTCCCTACGACGCGGTGTACGACTTGGACGCGGACACCTTCTCCGTCGAGGCCGCGATCACGGTCCGCGGCAGCACCAACGGGTTCACCTTCGATTTCAGCGACCCCATGCGCTGAGCCGTCGGCAGGACAGCCCTCGTTCTCCCAACCGCGCTCGGGGTAGCGTCGTCGCGCCGCGTGGATGCGGCTGGCCGCCCCATGAAGTACCTGACGCCCCTCTTGCCCTTCGCCGCCGGGTTCGTCCTGCTGCTGGCGACGCGCTCTCTCGCGGCCCTCGCGCTCGTCAACGGCGTCCTTCAGCTCGTGCTCTTCGCGCTCGTCGTGCATCGGCCCATCGCGCGGACCGGCCGCATGTCCTACGTCGACGTCGGCTGGCCGCTCGGGGTGGCGGTGATCGGGGCGGCGACCTGGGCGCTCTCGCACGGCCACTGGCTTCGCGTCGCCGCCGTGAGCGGCGTCTACCTCTTCATCGGCCTCCGCATGGGGCTGGCCGCCGTGCTCATGTGGCGCCGCGGGCACCTGAAGAAGGAGCTCCCGCGCTACGAGTACCAGCGGCGGCGCTGGGCGCGCGCGGGCAAGACGAACCTGCCCCTCGCCATGCACGTCGAGGCCGCGGTGCAGGGGCTGGCCAACGCCTCCTACCTCGCGTTCCCGGCGCTGGTCATCGCGAGCAACGCGAGCCCGGAGGTCGCGCCGCTCGAGGTCCTCGGGCTCGTCGTCTGGGTCGGCGCCTTCGCCATGGAGTCCGTCGCGGACGCCCAGAAGATGGCGTTCCTCCGGCGATGCAAGGCGCAGGGCCTTCGGAAGCAGGTCTGCAACGTCGGCCTCTGGCGCTACAGCCGGCACCCCAACTACTTCGCCGAGTGGCTGGTGTGGACGGCGCTGGTCGTGGCCTCCGTGCCCTCGTGGCTCGCGCTCCGGTCGCAGGAGCCGATCGTCCTCTGGGTCCTTCTCGGCGCCGGGCTCCTCTTCGTGTCCCGGGCCATGTACGTGACGCTCGTGCACTACACGGGCGCGGTCCCCGCGGAGCACTACTCGAGGCAGAAGCGGCCGGGCTACGCGGCGTATCAAGAAGAGACCAACCGCTTCTTCCCGGGGCCGCCCCGGAAGGGCTGAGGGGACGCAAAGGGCGCATCGCGGGCTTCCCAGGCGACGATGAGAGGCCTCGTCGGGCGATGGCTGTGCCGCAGCTGCGCGATGGCCGCCCCGAGACGCGCGTGGGGCCGTCCCGAGGCCTTCGAAGCCTTCGGAGCGCCGTGGGGACCGCGCGTGCCTGCGCCGGGGGCGTCGCGAAGGCCATTGGGGGGGCTCCAGCGCGCGTTCGATGCGCTCGAGTGCCGAGGGGCCGTGACACGACGCGCGCCGAGGTGGGACCGTTCCGCCCATGAAGGTCATCGTCTTCGGCGCCAACGGCGGGCTCGGGCAGTGGGTGTGGAAGGCGGCCGTGAGCGCCGGCCACGAGGTGGTCGCCTTCGTGCGCTCACCGGACAAGCTCGACGCGAGCGACGCGCGCCACGCCTCGCTCGAGGTCGTGCAGGGGGACGTGACCGACACCGAGGCCGTCGCGCGGGCCGCCGCGGGCTGCGAGGTGGCGATCAACTGCACGTCGCCCGCCGGCGGCAACGCGACCCTCGAGCTCGCCAAGGCGGCCGTCGAAGGGGCGGCGGCAGCGGGCGTGCGCACCTTCTACATGGTGGGGGGCATGGGCGCGCTCTGGGCGCCCGGGACCCACCGCCAGGTGCTCGTCCAGGATTGGGAGGACGAGGCCGGCATGAAGGCCTTCGGCCTGAGCGGATCGATTCCCCGCGACCGCCTCCGCGACATGACGAAGGGGCACCTCGCGTCCATGGCCTACCTGGAGAGCACCGGCTACGCGCACACCTTTCTCTGTCCCGCGATGATGCTCGAGGGGCCCGCCACGGACACGCGCGTGGTCACCCTGGACGAGCTCGGCGGGAGCTCGGTTCTGAAGGTGAACAAGGGCGACGTGGCCCAGGTGCTCGTGGACGATCTCGGGAAGGGCGAGCTGCTCGGGCACCGCGTCTGCATCGCCGCGGCCTGAGGGCACGCGTCAGGGAGCGAGGGGCGGCGCGTCGGGCGTCGCCGTCGGCGTCTCCACCGCGACCAGGTGCACCGGCGCGGGCGCGGTGCGGAAGCCACGGGCGAAGCGCTCCTCGAAGGCGGCCTCGCGGCGCTCGCCGGTGAAGTACCACTCGGCCGTCAGCGCCTCCGGCGTGAGGTCGAGGAGCACGTAGCCGTTGTGCTCGAGGTCCAGCCAGCGGAGGTGCGGGTGGGTCTCGCGCATGAAGGCGACGATCGCCTCGACGTCCATCTCGAGGCGCCGGAAGGTGTTCGCCAGGGGCGGGCTCGAGACCGCCGGCGTGACGAGCTCGACGGCCAGCGCCCCGCTCCCGTCGGCCGCGTAGCCCTCGCCCGGCACGTCGAAGGCCCAGCTCGAGTGGATGTCGCCGGTGAGGAAGGCGACGCCCGCGATGGCGTCCCCGGCGAGGCCGTCGAGAAGGCGCTGGCGTGCGGCGGGGTAGCCATCCCATTGGTCCGTGTTCCGCCCCTCGGGTCCTTCCGCCGGGGAGAACACGGTCTGCTGACCGAGCAGGCGCCAGGAAGTGGTCGAGGCGCGGAGGCCCTCGAGGAGCCATCGCTCCTGCGCGGCGCCGAGCATCTGCCGCTCGGGGCCGTCCCACCCGGCCTCGTCCGTGTCCATCTGGGGCGAGCGCCCGGCCATGCGCCCGTCGAGCATGAAGAGGTCGACCAGGTCGCCGAAGCGGAGGCGCCGGTAGAGGCGTGTGCCGCTCGGCGGGCGGATGGGCATCCACTCGAAGTACGCCTTCCGGGACGCCGCGCGCCGCGTCTCCCAATCGCCCTCGGTCGCCGGGTCGTGGTTCTCCGCGCCCTCTTCGTGCGAGTTGTTCGCGGACTCGTGATCGTCCCAGGTGACGACCCAGGGATGCTGGCGATGCGCCTCCTGGAGATCGGGATCGCGGCGGTAGCTCGCGAAGCGCCGGCGATAGTCCGCCAGCGTGATGACCTCGCCCTCCGGGTCCGGCACGCGCCCGAGCGCCGCGCCGTCGCCGTAGTCGGCGCTCGCGTACTCGTAGAAGTAGTCGCCGAGGTGCAGCACGACGTCGACGTCCGCGCGGCGGGCGACCGCGCGGTAGGGATGGAAGAAGCCCGCCGGGTAGTTCGCGCAGGAGAAGAAGGCGACGCGGAGGCGCTCCGTCGGTCCGCGCGGTGCCGTGCGCGTGCGCCCGAGGGGGCTCGTCACGCCGCCGGCCTCGAAGGCGTAGTAATAGGTCGTGCCCGGCGCGAGGCCGGCGGCGTCGACGTGCACGGTGAAGTCGTGCTCGGGGCGGGCTTCGGCGCTCCCCCGCTCGACGACCTCGCTCCGCGCGGGGTCCGCGTAGACGGTCCAGCGCACGGGCGCGGGGCCCTCCGCGCCGCTCACGCGCGTCCAGAGGATGACGCGGTCGTCCAGCGGGTCGCCGCTCGCGACGCCGTGGGGGAAGGAGAGCGCCGGCGCCGCGGGCGTGTCCGGCGGGGCGGCCGTCGCGCCGCAGCCGAGCAGCGCGAGGGCGAGCAGAGAGCGAAGGAGCATCGCGGCCATGGTCCCGGATGCCGTGCGCGCGCGCGAGGCGCTTCGGTGACGGTCGCGACGGAGCGGTTACTTCGGCAGCAGCTCGACGGGCACTTCCACGATGGGCAAAGGCTCGTCGAAGGGGTTCGGGATGTAGACCAGCTGGACGCCGGCGTACGTGGCGAAGGGGCGGTACGCGATGTCGGCGACGGCGATGTAGGCGATCGCGGTCTCGTCCAGGAAGAGCTCCCGGCGGCCGGCGATGCGCTCCTCGTCGACCACCTCCGCGCTCGGCAGCTCGGCGAGGCTCTGGAGAAGCCGCCGGAAGCGAATGAAGGGGGTCTCGGGGGGCATGACCACGGCGCCACGCTCGAAGAGCAGGAAGGGCGAGCGGCCGTCGGCAGGGGCGGGCTCGATGGCGACCTCGTCCGGCAACGACGCGATGCCCGTTCCTCGGCCGGGGTCATAGTCCAAGCCCATGGCCAGGCGGCGTAGGGGCATGGCCTCCGGCTCGGGAAGCACGATCGTGCCCGGGACCGCTTCCAGTCCGTCGAAGTGAGCTTCCGACCCGGCGTCGCGGGTCTCGTCCAAGAGAAAGGACCCCGTCACGCGCGCACCTGTCAGGGGCGCGATGCCCGGGTGTTCCCGCCGCGGCGCCGGCATGCGGGGATACACCAGGTCGACGGACAGCATCGCGACGCCTTCGGCTGGAGGGCGCCAGAGAACGCCGCCGCCTCGGCCCCCAGCGTGCTCTTCCCCACAAGCGTCGACGGTCCCGGTTAGGGGGGAGAATGCCCTGGTTCGGCCGATGGGGGCCACGAAAAGCCGGGCTCCCGAGGGGTCGCGCACCTCGACGCTGCGCTCCTCGCAGGGGAGGTCGACGAAACGCGGGTCGTCGAGGTCGACGACGAGGGGGTCCGGCGCCGTCATCAGATCCACGTCGAGACGCTGTCCGCAGGCGGGCCCGCGCACGACGAGCGCCTCGACGGCGGCGTCCCGCTGGAGACGCGTGCGCTGGACGCGGTCCGATGCTCCGCCGCCGTAGCCGACCGGAATCGAATACACGAAGCCGAGCGCGCGCTCGCCGTCGCGACGCAGCTCGACGCGCACGGGGTCGGTGATGAAGCGCGGCAGGAGCGCCAGCGCGGGGTCCCCGTCCAACGTGGGCAGCGCGCCCCAGTCCTCAGGCCCGAACTGGCTCCAGCCGAAGGGCATGAAGCCCTCGGCGGCGGCCAAGACGTCCGCGCCTTCCGCCTGTTCGGCGGAGGTGAGCACGACGCGGTCGTCGACGACCGCCCGAGACCCGGCCGAGGAGATGACCAGCACGTTCACCACGAGTGGGGCGAGCTCGGCGTCGGTGAAGCGCAGGGTAAGGGGGTCGAGGAAGGGCGCGTCCTCGGTCGCGCCGTCGAGCCCTGCATCGCGCGCGCCCGCACCGTCGCCCACGGCACCGTCGCCTTCGGCTCCGCCATCATCGGCGCCCGGGGTGACGACGACCCGGGTCGAGCATCCGGTCGCGGCGAGGATCAACGAGAGGCACGTGACCAGGGGAGACCGAAGCATCACTCCACCAGCCTACGCAGCGCGCGCCCGCCCGAAAAGCGCCGCCCCGAGTTTCCCGAAGGTCCGGGCGTCGAGGGGGAGCTCGAGGAGCACGTGCGCCACGCTCAGCAAGAAGGCGATGGCGAAGCCCAGGTGTGCGTCGACCGCGTAGCTCGCGAGCGTGGCGACGTATGTCGCGGCGAGGAGCGCGGCCGTGCGCCGGGGCATCTCGGCCCAGCCGATGACCCGCGTCTTCGAGAACCAGTTCAGGTAGTGGTAGGCGTAAGCGAAGGCGAGGAAGCGCGTCGCGGCGACACTCGCCCGGTCCGGGTGGCCCTCGGGGCTGAGTCGCCCGAGCAGACGGGCCAGGGGGGCGAAGGCGTCGGCGGCTTCGGCGATGAGCGGCGCGGGCCGGAAGGCCTCGGCGTGGAGCGGCATGCGGAAGAGCAGAACCGCCAGGAGCCCGAAGACCAGCACCTGGAGGACCGCGGTCGCGCTCCGCGCCCGCAGCGTGCCCACGAGGAGGAACGCGCCCGTGAACACGAAGACGTGGACCACCGTGGGGAGGAGGAGCGCGAAGCCGACGGTGAAGACGGGCACGTCGCGGAGCGCGAAGGCGACCGGCGGCGCGAGGGCGAGGATGGCGAGCGCCAGCCGGCGACGCGGCCAGAGCACCATGGCGAGGGCGACGGCCAGCGTTCCCGCGTAGACCGCCGCCGCCACCGGGATCGCGAGCGTGCCTCCGGCCAGCTCGAGCGCCGCGAGGGGAAGCGCCGGCGCGGCCAGCCAGAGTCCGCGCGCCGAGCCGACGAAATAGCCGCGCCGGTGCATCCAGGCGATCTGCGTGAGGTAATGCGCCGGCCCGAGCACCACGTAGGCCAGGACCAGGACCTCGAAGGGCCAGCGGAACGCGAGCAACCCCGTCCCGAGCATCAGGGCGACGTTCGTGAGGTGAACGCGATCGAGGCGCGCCCTCGCGACCATGCGGGGAGCTTACCCGAGCCCCGCGTGAGCGGCCTCGCGCAGCGCGCCGCCTCGGGCCTGCTATGGCCCGCCGATGCGCTTCGACGCGGGCTCGGCGACCTGCCACGTCTTCACCTTCAAGGAAGGGCTCCTCTCGCGGGTGGCCCATGACCTGAAGCTCCGGGCGGAGCGCTTCTCGCTGGTCGTCGAGGGCGAAGAGATCGCGGTCGAGGTTGAGGCCGGCAGTCTGAAGGTGGTGTGCGCGCGGAAGGGCGGGGTGGACCAGCCGGGGGCCCTCGGTCGCCTCGAGCGCATGCAGATCGAGCGGAACGTGCGCAATGACGTGCTCCATGTCGATCGCCATCCGATCGTTCGGTTTGATGGACGCATCACCGAGCGCGAAGACGCGCGGGGGCGGGCCGAGGGCACGCTCACGCTCCACGGCGCCACGAAGCCGCTGGCCGTCGTGGCCGAGCACCGTGCCGGTAGCTGGCGGGTGGAGACCGAACTCCACCAGCCGGACTATGGCATCACGCCCTACACGGCGATGCTCGGCGCGCTGAAGATCCAGCCCCGCGTGCGCGTGGCCTTCCACTGGCCGGCGGCGTAGGTCGGGGCGCTAGGCCGTCCAGCGCGCGAGCTGCCGCGACTGCACCACCAGCGTCCCCTCGGCGTCGACGACCAGCGCGTCCTCCTCGAGGAAGCCGCCACCGACGTGGCGCGTGCTCACGTGCACGTCGAGGGGGCCCGGGGCCGGGCGCGCCCGCACGTGGCAGGTGAGCTCGACCGTGGGGACCCAGCCCTTCGCGCCGAGCGCGTTCCACACGGCCGGCGGGGTCGCGTCGGAGGCGAGGATGGCGGCGCTTTGCGTGGGCGGATCCACATGCACGCGGGCGCGGAGCTCGGCGGGACCGCCGGAACCGAAGCGGAGCGTGTCGATGTCGAGGCGAAGCCGCGCGCGCTCGGCGATGGCCGGCGCGGGGATGGGGGCGTTCGGGCCGGCCTCGGGAGAGAGACGGTCCTCGGCGAGCGGCGGGAGCGGCGCGGCGGACCATGCCGGACCCGAGAGGCCGCTCCGATCGCCGGTGGAGCCGAGCGCCGTGAAGACGAGCTCGTCGTCCTGACGCGCCTCGACCGCGAAGCTCGTGAAGCGCCGGCTCCCCCCGACCCGCCGCACGTCGAAGGCGATGGGGCCGACCTTGGCCTTCTTCACGAAGTGCGTGGTCAGCGAGAAGAGGTCCGGCGCTTCGCTGCCGGCCAGCACGGCTTCGGCGCCGAGGGCCGCAAGGTAGCCGCCGTTTGGGATGCCGAAGACGTCGTAGCCCGGCGCCACGGCGCCGAGGAAGCGGCCCTCGCCGGCGGGGTGGAGCGCCAGCGCTTCGGGGAGGGCGGGGACGGTGGACAGGGTTCCATCAGGCATGGGGGACTCGCTTCTCCTGCGGCGGATCGCTCCGCTCGATGCCGTCGGCGACGGCTTCCCAGACGTCCGGGTCGATGCCCAGACCGAGGTGCGTGGAGCGCACCTCGCGGTGCACGGCGTGCGGCGTCTGGTGGTCCAGGCACGCGCGCCAATCGACGACGCCATCGCGCCGGCTGTAGATGACCGTGACCGGGCAGCGGAGCGGGGCGACGGCCTCCGCCTCGGCGATCTGCTCGAGGATGCGCGCCTGCTCCTCGGGCGGCGTGCGCCGCGCCGCGGACGTGTACATCGGGCCGCCGATGATCGGGCTGCCGAAGGTGACGACGCCCGCCACGGCGTCCGGCCGGAGCCGCGCGACCTCTCGGGCCACGTAGCCGCCGAGGCTCCAGCCGACCATCACGATGGGCGCGCGGACCTCGTCCACGAGCCGGTCGACGACGGGGAGCATGCGGTCCCGCGCGACCCCCGGGCTTTCCCGATTGGTGCCGAAGCCCCAGGGGCGCGCGTCGTGGCCGAGGCGCCGGAGGTAGCTGCGAAGCGGCGCCATGCTCGCCTCGGGCGCGAGCCAGCCCGGGAGATCGACGACGACCCGCGGGCTCGCCGCGGGCCCCCGCGCCCGAAGGGCACGCGCCCGCATCGCCAGCCGCACGGCTTCCGTCACGCTGAGGAGCTCCCCGAGCTGCAGGGCGCGCCCCGGTCCGCGCGTCGGGCGCTCCGTCGTCGGCGGTCCGTCGGACGGCGCGCTCACCGCCTCCGCGTGGTCCATCGTCCCCGAGTTGGAATATGACGCTATCATATGGCACTGTCATTAGGGATGGCCCCGAGCCCTGGCAAGCCCTCCCGGGCGGAGATTCTCGCGGCGGCGAACGCGCTCCTCACCGAGCACGGTCCGGCCGGGCTCTCGATGCGACGCATCGCCGAGAGGGTGGGCGCCAGTTACCAGGTCATCTACTCGCGCATCGGCGGCAAGGGTGAGCTCGCCCGTGCGCTTCACGACGAGGGCTTCGCGCGCCTCGCGCGCCTCTCGGAGGGACGCGAGCTGAAGGGAAGCCGCGAGGAGCTCTTCGCCCTGGCCCACGGCTATCGGCGCTTCGCGGAGGAGGAGCGCTGGCTCTTCGAGCTGATGTTCGGGGCGCCGATCGCGGAGCTGGTCCGCGACGCGGACTCCCGCGCCGTGGCCTGGCGGAGCTTCGATCGCTGCTTCGTGTCGACCACGCGCGCGTGGCTCGACCGCGCCTTCCCCGAGCGCCCGCGGGGCCTCGCCGCGTCCCTCGCCTGGCGCGTGTGGACCGCCGTGCACGGCCTGACGATGCTCCACCTCGCGGGCCATCCTTCGCCCACGGGCGACATCGCCCGCGACACGGAGACGCTGGTGGACCAGCTGCTTCCGACGCGCGTCGACGGGCCCGAGTGATCAGCGCATGCCGATGGCGTGGCGGACGCGCTCCATCGTGCGCCCCGCCGTCGCCCGGGCACGCGCGGCGCCCTCCGCGAGCATCGCGTCGATGGCCGCCTCGTCCGCGCGAAGCGCCTCGTAGGTCGTGCGCATGGGCGCGAGCTCGGCGTCGAGGGCCTCGAAGAAGTCCTGCTTCGCGTGGCCCCAGCCGTAGCCGCCGGCGCGGAGCTTCTCGGCCATCGTCTCGGCGACGTGCGGCGTGAGCAAGCGGGTGAGCTCGTAGAGCGTGCCCTCGGGCTCCTTGGGCGCCTCGAGGGGCTCGGAGCCGGTGACGATCTTCATGATCGTCTTCCGGAGCTTCTTCTGCGGCCAGAAGAGCGCGATGCCGTTGCCGCGGCTCTTGCTCATCTTGTGGCCGTCGAGGCCCGGCACGAGCTGCGCTTCGCCGATGAGCGGCTCGGGCACGACGAGGATCTCCTCGCCGCCGCCGAAGACGTGGTTGAAGCGCGTCGCCATGTCGCGCGTGAGCTCGAGGTGCTGCTTCTGGTCCTTGCCGACGGGGACGACGTTCGTGTCGTAGAGCACGATGTCGGCGGCCATGAGCACCGGGTAGTTGAAGATGCCGGCGTTCGGCGCGTCGCCCTTCGCGAGCGCGTCCTTGTAGCTGTGGCCGCGCTCGAGCTGGCCCGTGGCGACCATGCAGCTCAGCACCCAGGCGAGCTCGAAGACCTCGGGCACGTCCGACTGGCGGAAGAAGGTCGTGGAATCCGGGTCGAGGCCGCACGCGAGCCAGGTCGCGGCGACGTCGTAGACGCTCTTCCGCATCGCCTCGCGGTCCCGAACGATCGTGAGCGCGTGGTAGTCGGCGATGAAGTAGTAGGTGTCGTAGGTCGCGCTGAGCTCGAGGGCCGGGCGGATCGCGCCGAGGTAGTTGCCGAGGTGCGGCTCGTTGGTCGGCTTGATGCCCGTCAGGCTGGTCTTGCGTTCGCTAGGCATGGCGCTGGGCGAGGCATGATAGGACGCGGCCATGAGCGCACGCCCCTTTCGCATCCTGGGTCTGCAGCAGATCGCCGTGGGCGGCCCCGACAAGGGCCGCCTCGCGCACCTCTGGATCGAGCTCTTCGGGCTGATCAAGACCGGCGACTTCAAGAGCGAGCGGGAGAACGTCGACGAGGACATCCTGACCATCGGCGAAGGCCCCCACGCCGTGGAGGTCGACCTGATGCAGCCCCTCGACCCGGAGAAGAAGCCGCGCGTCGACACGCCGCCGCTCAACCACGTCGGCCTCTGGGTCGACGACCTCGCCGCCGCCGTGGCCTGGCTCGAGGCGCAGGGCGTGCGCTTCACGCCGGGCGGCATCCGAAAGGGCGCGGCGGGTCACGACGTCTGCTTCATCCACCCGAAGGGCAACGAGGCGAGCCCCATCGGCGGCGAGGGGGTGCTCATCGAGCTCGTGCAGGCGCCGGCGGACGTGGCGGCGGCGCTCGGCTAGTTCCCGGGGGATCCGCGCTGGCTTCGACCTAGGCGTAGGTGCGAAGCACGTGGGCCACGAAGTCCTCGAGCTCCCGTCGCTCGCGTCGCGTGAGCTCGGCGATCGGAAGCCGCACGGCGTGGCCTTCGGCGGGTTTGAGAACCAGCTCGCGTCTCTCCGTCCACTCGTCGAACTCGGCCCACATTCCCTGCAGGGGAATCGCCGCCACCGTCCCCTCGGTGGACCCCACCACGAGCGTCTCTCCGTCCACGCGACACGCGAGCAGGACCTCGTCCCGCTGCCTCAGCCGCGCAACGGCTTCGACCACACAAGGAAACGTCCAAACTGCGCCGCAGCCGAGGAACGCGAGGGAGAACAACCCCTCCTTCCGCCATCCGGCGACGAGGCCGACCACGAGCTGCGGTATGCCCAGAAGGGCCCAGCGAGCCACGCGCAGCACCCGTGGCCATCCGTACCGGAACTCGACGCTTGGGGGTCCCTCGGTCGTGCCGTCCCGGTACGCCATGCGGCGCAGATTCTAGCGCGTGCGAAGCGCGCCGCGCCGCCCAGCACCCCCGACATGGCCTGGCCTTCCCAACGACGTCTCATCCGGGCATTGCCCTTGGCCCCCGCCTTGCAGACTCTGGCCCACGTGCCGTCTTCGACCACGTTTGCGCCCCGATCCGTGAACCTCCGTTCGCGGTCGGCGTGCCTCCTGGCCCTCTTCGTCGCGGGTCTTGCTCTGCCTGCGGCTGCGCGCGCCGATCGCGTGCTCGTGCTTCACGCCGCCGGGAGCGCGAGCGAGGCGCAGCGCGCCGACGTCGAGCAGGCCGTCGTCGACGCCGTGCGCGCCCTCGGTCACGAGGTGCTCCGCGAGACCTTCGACGGGGACCCGGCGCCGCCGCCCGAGACGGCGAACGAGCTCCGGGCCATCGCCGAGGTGCAGGGGGCCGAGTGGGCGCTGGTGCCGCTCGTGCGCGGGGCGACCGAGCGCGCCTACGAGGTGACCTTCCGCGTCGGCTGGGCCCCGGAGACCCGCATCGAGGTGCTCGCCGCCGAGGTGGTGCGCCTCCGCGAAGCGGAGCGCCTCGAGGAGCTGCTCGCCGTCCTGCTCTCGCCCGATGGCGCCGGCGCCACTCCGCTCGCCGGCGAGGACACCGAAGGCCGCCGCCTCGAGGCCCGCGCCGCGGAGGACGAGATCCAGGCCGAGGTCGAGGCCCGCCGCGCCGCCGAGGAGGCCGAGCGCCGCGCCGAGGAAGAGGCGCAGCGCGCCGCCGAGGAAGCCGCCGAGCGCGAGCGCCTCGCACGCGAGGCCGAAGAGGCGCGCCTCGAAGCCGAACGAGCGTTCGAACAACGCGATCGCTACGGCATCGCCGACGGGCTCCTCCACGTGCAGATCGGCGCCGGGGCGCTTCCCCTGCTGACGACCGGGCAGGGCGGAAGCGGCGGAACGCTGGGCAGCTTCAGCATGCGCATCGGCCGGGGCTTCGAGCAGGTGCCCGGCCTCGAGCTCCGCGCCGGCTTCGACGCCTTCTTCGGTGCCGCCAGTGCCTTCGCGCTCGAGGTGGGCGGCGTTTACCTCTACTCGCCCTTCGCCTTCCCGCTGCACGTGGGCGGCGGCCTCGAGCTCGGTCTCTTCAAGGCGACGACGGGCTCCCAGGAAGCCGGCTTCCTCGTGCGCGTCGGTCCCGTCGTGGCGTTCAACCTCGGCGAGTCACCGCTCTACGTCGAAGCCGCGCTTCCGGAGGTCGTCTGGACGAGCGTGAGCGGTGGCGCGATGGCGCTCGGCTTCTCCGGCCGCGTCGGCCTCCGCTTCTAGCGCGCGCAGACCGCCTTCCGAGGCCGCCGCCGATCGCGGCGTACGCGCCCCTGCGTGCGGCCGCTGGTGCGGCTCGCCGGCGCCGCTCGGTGGCCTTCCCCAACGGGGGACACGACCGTCCCAGAGCGTGGGCTTACTCACCAGTGTAAAGCTGGCTGGTCACTTTCGACTGTAAGAAAACCTTGACACGACCGCGTAGACGCGCTTAGTGATCGGAGCGTCGAAGCGCGGCGAATCGCCTCACCCTCAACGGGGGCGGTCGTCGCGTCTCGAGAGATACACAACGACGATCCTCGTCACCTCCCCGCGCGTAACGCCCCGGCGTGTCGGGCAAATACCTGTTCCGTCGTTCGGGGCCATCTGGAGAAATCAATGGCTGACTTCGATGATCCCGACCGCGTCTGGCCTACGGGTCTGACCCTCAAGGAGGCAATCGAGCTCCACAAGTACCTCATCGATGGTGCCCGGCTCTTTTTCCTCACCTCGTGCGTCGCGCACGCGCTCGTGGCGGCCTTCACCCCCTGGCTCGGCTGAGGAGATAACCAATGACCAATGGACGACTTTGGACCGTCGTGAACCCCAACATCGCGATCCCCATCGGCTGGGTCTATCTGGGGCTCACCTCCATGTACATTCACTTCCAGGTGATGTTTCAGACCGACTGGTTCCCGGCCTTCCTTCAGGGCGGCTGAACCCCAGCCGAGGCCCGGCGCCGTTTTTCATCGCCGGGCCTCGGTGCTCAGCCCTATGAGAGGCTGAGAGTCCACGACCGAGAGGAGGACGAGTCCATGTTGGGATACACGGCGAGCTTCGAGAGTGCGGAAAAGGCCCAGGCGGCCGTGGCCGCTTTGACGTCCGTGGGCGTCGCGGAAG
>JBCDGX010000070.1:0-13572 GCA_038750805.1 Myxococcota bacterium | reverse complement strand
CGGGCGCCCCAACCCGCGGCGCGTCGTCTTCGAGGGCGGCACCGGCTTGGCCGCCCGGGAGCTGGGTGGGGCAGGGAGGCACGTGGCCGCGGGCGCCCCAACCCGCGGCGCGTCGTCTTCGAGGGCGGCACCGGCTTGGCCGCCCGGGGCGGGGCTCTGGGGACCCCGAGGTAGTCGGCGGGGCGCGGGGTGGTGCCGAGGAGCGCCTCGACGGCGTCCTCGTCGTCCGCGACGAGCACGACGCGGTACGGGCCCGCGCCGCGTCGCGTCGCCCGGTCCGGAATCCCGAGCCCGGCCTGGACGTGGAACGCCCCCGCGAGGACGACCATGTGCCCGGGCCCGCCCCCCGCCGTCATCACCCGCGCGACAGTCTCCGCCATGGTCTCGTCCCAGAGCACCTGCGCTTCGTAGATGTGCTGGAGCTGCTCCGGGGTCATGGCGCCGTGTCCACCGAGGGCCTCCATGACCATCGCCCGATGTTCGGCGACCTCGAGGTCCATCTCCGGCAGCTCCGCGCGCGTCGCCTCGTCGAGGCTCGCGAGCCCCCCACGCCCGACGGCCCGGCTCAGCTCCTTCGGCGCGTTCAGCGCCAAGACGCGGAGCCCACGGCTCCGGGCGAGCTCGAGCATCGGCCGGTAGAGCGCGAAGTCGAAGCCCCAGCGCGTGTCCCACTCGGTCTCCCGGCGGAGCGTCTCCTCGTCCAGGCGCCCGGCGCTCCAGAGGTCGAGGGCGTCCTGGAAGGGCCGCTGGAACATCTCCATACCGAGTGCCGTGCTCCCGTCGTAGCTCGAGAGCTCACGAAGCAGGAGGTTCTGCATGCGATGGTCCTCCACGCGATCGTGGCGCTCGCCGCAGTAGGTCACGGGCACCGTGCGCAGGTCCGCGACGAGCGTCGCGAGGTCCACCCGCGCCCCATCGCTCACGCGCACGATGGCCCGCGGCGCGTCGGTCCGGCGCACCCGACTCTCCACCGTGGCCGGCGGCGCCCCGAGCTGGGCGCATCCCGAGGCGAGCGCGAGGGCGACGAGGCAGGGAGCGAAGCGGCGCATGCGGGGAGCGTGGCGCGGCCCGCCGGGCGAGGAAAGGCCGCCCGCTCAGCGCATGAGGCGCGCGAGGGCGTCGTCGATGCTCGGCCGGGCCCCGGGCGCCCGCGCCAGGAGATCCGCCGTGAGCGCGTCGAGGTCCGCCGGGACGTCCTCGATGAGCTCCGACGCGCGCGGCGCGGCCACCGTGAGCTTGTGGACCAGCACGGCCGGTCCCCCGCCCTCGAAGGGAGCGCGGCCCGTGAGCGCCTCGAAGAGCAGCACGCCGAGCGCGTAGAGATCGCTCGCCGGCCCGGCCCGACCCTCGGCGAGCTCCGGCGCGAGCGCGTGCGCCGTCGCGAGCTGTCCTCGCATCGTCGCCCCGATGGGGCGCGCCAGGCCGAGGTCGAGGAGCACCGCGCGGCCCTCCACCACGCGAAGATTGCCCGCGTGAAGGTCGAGGTGGAGCAGCCCCGCCGCGTGCACGGCGCCGAGGCCCCGGAGCGCCCCGCGCAGCACCGAACGAAGGCGCCGGGCCCCCTCCGCATCGAGGGGCACGTAGCCCGAGCGGCCCTCCTCCTGAAGGGGAGAGCCGAAGGCCATGGGGAGGTTCCGGCGCGGTCGCCCTGCGCTCTCCGGCGCCTCGCGCGGTGCGGCGCCCCGCACGAAGCTCAGCGCGTCCGGTCCTTCCAGCAGCTCGAGGGCGAGCGCCGCGTAATCCGGCCCGTCGAGGTGCCCCTCGAGCCCGACCACGTGGGGGTCCGCGATGCGCCCGAGGCAGCCGGCCTCGTGCCGCAGGCGATCGGCGTCCGGCCCGTGCTTCAGCGCGACCCAGCGCCGTGTGCGCCGGTCGTAGGCCCGGTGCACCGACGCGAAGGCGCCCTCCCCGAGAGGGGGGCCGAGGCGGTAGCGGGGCTCCGCCAGCGTCGTCAGGCGCGCGAGATCGGGCGGCAAGGCGCCCGGAGTGTACGCTCTCGGCGATGCGGGCCCGGTGCGAAGAAAGCGCCGCGTTCCGCCGTCTGACGAACCCATGGCCCGTCCGCTCCTCGCCCTCGCGCTCCTCCTCCTGTCCCGTCCGGCCGCCGCGCAGCCGGAAGACGCGACCCCGCCGGCCGATTTCGACGCGGCCGCGGCCGGCGCCGAACCCCTCGAGGAGGACCTCGTCGGCCTCGCCGGGCCCTTCTTCGAGCCCTGCGATCTCGGCTCGCCGGCCATGATGGAGCGCTGCGCCGAACGCCGCGATGCCCGGCAGACGGAGCTCCGGAGTCACGCCTGGCGCATGGCGCTCCCCGGCGCCGACCTCGTCCGCGTCGGGCCCTACGAGCATGTCCGCGAGGCCGTCTCCGTGCGCGTCGAGGGCCTCGCCTTCGCCTCCGCCCGCGGCGTCGTCGCGACCCGGGCCTTCGAGGGCGGGCACATGACGCCGCACCTCCTCGCAGAGCGGATCCACGTCGTCCCCCCCGGGGAGGCGCAGGCCTGGCTGGCGGGGCATCCCCGGGACCGGCTCCGCCTCGACCTGGTCTTCCGCTTCGGCGAGCCCTGGCAGGACGGGCTCCGCCGCGGCGTGACGCTCACCGTCGACGCGGTCCGCGTGGTCAACGTCGCGAGCGGCGAGGAGCTCCTCGAGTCGCTCTCGGACGGCCCCTCCGAGCCCGGTCCGGCGCTCCTCAGCGAGCGCATCATGGTCTGGGAGCCCGGGCAGCTCCGGGAGGTGCGCTGGAACGCGCCGGATGGCTCGCCAGTGATCTTCGGGGCCCAGGTGGACTCGCGCTCGGACGGGAGCCGAAGCGTCGCGCTCACCTGGACGCGCTCGGTGCGCCGCTCCGTGCTTCGGCCCTTCGACGCGCCGCGTCCCGACGCGAGCCTCGCCCTCGCCCCTCGCGGTCGCGAGGGCATCATCGCCATCTTCACCGCCCGGCGCCCGACGCGGCGTCGCGCCGGCAGCGGCGAGACCCACCTCTTCGTCTGGGAGGGCGGATCCCTCGTGCATCGCGCGAGCTGGAGCGGGTCGAACCGCAGCCGGCCGCCGCAATGGCTCGTCGACCCGGACGCCCCGCTCCCGGATCCCTGAGGGCTCTGGGCGTAACGGCGCCGCCCGCGCCTCGTATCTGATCGCGATGGTGCCCGGCGACGGATTGAAGCTCCGCCCCGCTCGGCGCGTCGAGGAGAGGTCCATGCAGCGTTCGGTGACTCTGGCGGTCTTGGCCTTCGTGGCCCTCGCGGCTCCGCGGCCGGCGGCGGCCCTCGACGTCGCGCCCTGGGACGCGGTGCTTCAGGCGCACGGACACCGCGGTGGCGTGGACTACGGCGCGCTCAAGGCGGACGAGGAGGCCATGGCCAACCTCGACCGTTTCCTCGCGAGCGTCGCGACCATGAGCGAGAGCGAGGGCCTGGCGAGCTGGCTGAACGCCTACAACGCCACGGTCGTGAAGGCCGTCGTGGACCGCTACCCCATGCGGAGCGTGATGGACACGCCGGGCTTCTTCGACCGCGTGCCGCATCGCATCGCCGGCCGCATGCGCACGCTCGACGCCGTCGAGAACCAGCTCATCCGCCCCCGCTTCCAGGACGCGCGCGTGCACTTCGCTCTGAACTGCGCCGCCTTCAGCTGCCCGGCGCTCTCGTCCCGGGCATTCCGCGCCGGCAGCCTGGATCGCACGCTCGACCGGCTCGCCGCCCGCGCCGTGCGGAGCAACATGCACGTCCGCGTGAGCGAGGGCCGGGTCCAGGTGAGCAAGATCTTCGAGTGGTTCGCCGAGGACTTCACGCGCGGCGGTCAGACCGTGCTCGGCTGGATTCGCAGCCACGACGACGGGGGCCGGCTCGCCGACGTGCCCGCCGACGCCGAGCTGAGCTACCGGCGCTACGACTGGCGCCTGAACGACCGCCCGCGCGCTTAGACCCCGGCGCGCCACCTCAGCCGCGAACGGCCTCGAGGCTGCGCAGCACGTTGCCCCCGAGCACCTTCCGGATGCGCGTGTCGCTCCAGCCCGCGTCGAGCATGCGCTGCACGAGGTTCGGGAGCTCCCCCGGCGTGCGGAGGTCCCGCGGCGGGGTGATCGCTCCGTCCCAATCGCTGCCGAGCGCCGCCACGTCCTCGCCCGCCACCTTCACCACGTGCGCGAGGTGGGCGAAGACCGTCGCGCTGGTCACGTCCCGGCGGCCGAGGAAGGACTCCTGGTACATGATGCCGACGACGCCGCCCGCGTCGGCGACGGCCCGGAGCTGGTCGTCGTCGACGTTCCGCCAGTGCGGGTAGACCCCGCTCACGCCCGTATGCGTGACCCAGAAGGGGATCGTTCGATCGTTCGTTCGTACGGCGTCCCAGAAGGTGCGAGGGCTCGCGTGGGCGAGGTCCACGACGATCTTCCCGGCGTTCATGCGCTCGACGAGCTCACGGCCGCGCCCGGTGAGCCCGTCCCCGCGGCGGAGGAGCCGGCCGCCGGGAGCGCTCGTCTGGCCGAGCCGCGACGCCGTGAGATGAACGAGGGTGACGCGCAGGAGCGCGAGCGGCGGGAGGCGCTCCAGATCCCGGAGGTCGTGGTCGAGGGCGTTGCCCCCCTGCACGCCGAGGAAGGCCGCCGGGGCGCCAGCGGCCCGGGCCGCGCGGTACTCGGCGGCGGTGCGCACGTGTCGAAAGCCGCCCTCCGCGAGCAGCCCCTGGAGCGCATCGAGGTTCGCGAAGAAGGCGTCCCGCCGCCAGCGCGAGGGCTTGAAGGGGTTGGTCGTGATGACCCAGGTGCCCCCATCGAGCCCGCTCTCTCGCGCCCGGGGGAAATCGACCTGGCCGAAGTAGCGCCGCCCGAAGAGCCCGAAGCCGTGGCGGCGCCGCGGGTCGTAGCCGAAGACGCGGCGCCAGATGAAGGTGTCGAGGTGCAGGTCGAGCACGTCGCTCGTCGCCACGAGCGCGGTGGCGTCTTCGGACACGCCGAGCTCCCGGGCCCAGCGGGCCACGCCGCGCGCCATGGTCCGAGCGCTCACTCGAGCGCGGCCCGCTCGTAGACGTAGACCGCGCCTGCGTCGACGCCCCGGTCGTCGTCCCGGTCACCCAGCACGGCCCGGAGGCCCCCATCCTCGCCGGGAGCGCCGAGCGCGAGGAAGGCGTCCGTGGCCGCGGCGCTGGTGAGCCGGTCGTCGAAACCTGGGTTCAGCGCCTTGAGGTAGCCGTCCTCGCGCCAGCCCACGGATTCGCCGGGCACGAAGCGGTAGGCGGCGCCGGCGTTCGGCAGGTCGTCGTCGATGCCCGCCGCGAAGACCGGCGCGGGGCCGGGCTCGGCGCCATCCTCGTTCGGTGCGAGCACGAAGAGCTCGCCCTCGCCGACGAAGAGGCCCTGCCCGAAGTTGTCGTCCTGGTCGGCGTTGGTCGCCTTGAGGTAGCCCGTGCGCTCCCAGCCCTCGGCGCCATGGGCGTAGGCGTAGGCGGCGCCGCTGTTCCGCATCGAGTCGTCGTCCTCGGCGCCGTCGACGAAGCGGGCGCCGCTGTCCTCGTTGGGAGCGGAGACGAGGAGCACGTCGTCGCGCATCGCGACCCGGTCGCCGAAGCGGTCGAAGCGGCCGCCGAACTCGGCCTGGAGGATGCCGTCGGGCAGCCAGCCCTCGCCCTCGCGTCGGAAGGCGTGCACGCGGCCGCTGTCCCGTTCGAAGGGGCGGTCGCCGTCGGCACCGATGGCGACGAGGTCGCCGTGCATGGCCACGGCTGCTCCGAAGAAGACGCCCCCGGGCTCCGTCGAGCGGAAGATCGTCGTCTCCACGACGCCGAAGGTCCCGATGTTGAAGAGGTAGGCCGCGCCGCGGTTGTTGCCTTCGCCGGCGTCGCCCGCGTCGACGCCGAGGCCGCCGCCGTCGACGAGCGGCGAGCCGGCGAGGAGCGCGTTGCCCGAGATCGCGAGGGCCTCACCGAAGTGGTCGAAGGCCCGCCCGTTGGACGGCCGGAGCACGGCGACCTCCGTCCAGCGCGTGCCGATGCGCTGGAAGAGGTAGGCGGCGCCCACGTCGGTCAGCTCGTTCGCCGGACCGTCCTCGAGGAGCGCGCCCACGGCGAGGAAATCCCCTTCGAGGGCGAGGGCGCTCCCGAAGCGATCCTCCGGGTCCGCGTTGGACGCCTTGAGGTAGGCCTCGAGGGCCCAACCGTCGGTCTCGCTCCAGCGGAAGACGTACACGGCGCCGCTGTCGAAGGCGCGGTCGTCGAAGCCCGGGCCCGCGAAGGGCGGAGTCGCGGGCAGGTCCGCGGCGGCGAACACACCGCGGTCGCTCGCGTCCTCGCGGGGGGCGGCGACGACGAGCGTATTCCCCTCGAGGGCGACCCAGCTCCCGAAGGCGTCGAGCTCCCCGGCGTTGAAGGCCTTCAGGTAGGCGAAGGGCTCGGGCGGCGTCGGCGGGAGGCCCGCGTCGGGCGCGCCGATGTCCAGGCCGCCGGCGTCGGTCCCGAGGTCGGCCGCGCCCGCATCCGCTTCGCCTCCCCCACCTCCGCAGGCGAGCGCGAGCCCGAGGGCGAAGAGCGCGCCCCACCTCACGGGGTGGGCTCCGGGAAGAAGCCAGGCCCCCGCTCCGCCCAGGCGCGCGCCCGCGCACGGAGCGCCTCGACGTTCTCGGCGTCGACGACGACCGAGGCCGCCCGCGCCGCCGACTCCGCCGCCTCGGGGTAAAGCGTGTCGATGCCGAAGTAGGCCCGCGCGAGGTCCGCGTTGTCCGAGAAGTCGATGGGATCGAGCTGCTCGAGGCAGTCCGTGTTCAGCTCCGCGAAGGGGTCGCGCAAGAACGCGATGACCAGGTTCCTCCCGCAGCCCGTGTTCGCGACCACGTGCGTCGCGCGCGGCATCTCGATGTAGCGGTGGTTCGGCCCCGTCAGCGCCTCGACGAGCGAGCGCGCGGCGCTCGGGGGCGTCTGCGGGTCGAGCGCCCCGTTGAGCATGAGGATCGGACGCTCGGTCGTGGGCGCGCGGCCGAAGAAGGCGGCGTCGGGCTCGAGGTCCCCGAGGGTCTCGAGGGTCACCTCGTAGAGGGCGACGTCCCGGCGACCGCCGCCGCGGAAGACGAGACCCTCGACCACCGCCGCGTAGTCGAGGGGCGGCAGGAGCGGCACGTCGCGCAGCTCGCTTCGCGCGACCGCGTGAAAGAGAAGGTCCGAGCGAAGACGCGCCACCGGGTCCGGCCAGACCGTGGGGCTCTCCGGGAAGAGGAGGTCGCCGAAAAAGCGAAGGGCGATCTGATCCTCGACGGCGCAGCGCGCGGCCATGAGCAGCACGGCCGGCACGGCCCGGCGCGTGTTCCGGTCGGTGATCAGGAAGCCGAGACCGCCCCGCAGGTCGTTGGCCGTCGTGCGCTCGCCCGCCGCGATGGGGCAGCGCGTGTCGAAGCTGTCGAGCGCTTCCAGGCCCTCCGCGTAGGGGTCGTCCGTCGCGAAGCGCGCGGCGCAGGCCTCGTCGGCGCGGCAGGCGGCGAGGACCTCGCGGCCGATCTCGTCGAAGCCGACGTCGAAGCCCGCCGGGAAGCCGCAGCCCTGGGGCCCGCAGATCGAGTCCAGGATGGTCCCGTCGACGAGGTCCGGGAAGAGCTGGAGGAAGCGGCTCCCCCAGTAGGTGCCGTAGCTGACGCCGTAGAGGTAGAGGGGGTCCTCGGGCTCGCGGAAGAGCTCCATGAGCGCCCCGAGGTCCCGCGCCGCCTCGCTCACCGAGGAGAGCGCGGCGAGGCCCTCCTCGCCCAGCTCGTCCAGCGCCGCGTCCACGCATGCCGGGAACTCCTCGGGCGTGATGCGGTAGCCCTCGTCGCTCTCGCGGGCCTCCTGCTCGGGGCAGCCGAGGCGCGTCGAGCGCCCGACCCCGCGATGCTCGACGATGTAGGCGTCGAGCCCGACGGCGCGGCCCCAGTTGCGGCCGTTGCCTTCGAGGTAGGCCGATACGCCCCCGGGCCCGCCCTGAAGGAGCCAGAGCTGACCTCGCCCGCCCCCGGGGATGCGCTTCACGAAGACGTCGATGGTCGGCCCCTCGGGATCGTCGTGCCGGAGCGGCAGGGGCACCGTCAGGCAGAGGGCGCCGGGGGCGTCCGAGCCCGTGAAGAGCGAGCAGGGCTCCCAGGGAAGCTCGTCGGCGAAAGGATCGGGCGCGCCGAGATCCGGGAGCCCGGCATCGGGCGTGTCCATGCCCGCGTCGAGCGGGCCGAGGTCCTCGCCGGCGTCGGCGTCGTCCATGGCCCCCGCTCCGCTCGAGCACGCGGCCACGCCGAGGGCGGCGAACGTGAGGAGAAGCCTGCGCAAGGTCCGGTCAGTTCGCCCCCCGTTCCCCGGGGTGTCAAGGCGGCGGGCGTGATGGCGCGCTCACCCGCCGCGCGCCCGGCCCCCCAGCAGCCTTCTCGCTCAGGGCGTACGCGGGAGGCGCTCGAGGCGGATGCGGAGCCGCCGGAAGCGCTGCTCCTCGGGGAGGCGATCGGCGTTTTCTTCCGCGTCGCGAAGGGGCGCGATGGCGGCGCGGCCCCAATGGCGACGGAGCAGCTGAAAGACGCGGTTCTCGATGCCCTCGTCGTCCGAGCGCCCGCCGATGTCGACGAGGTCCGGCAGGATGCGCGGATCCTCGAGGGCGCTGGCCTCGTCGAGGCGGAGCGCGTGGGCATAGCGGGAGAAGGCCGCGCTTCGGTAGCCCCGCGCCATGAACGCCCGCGCCAGCACGAGGTAGCCGCGCACGTCGTCGCGCGCGCGCCTTAGGTAGCCGTAGAGCGGCCGGAAGTCCTCGTCGTCCGTGAAGCGTTCGCCGGCGCGCAGGCGCTCGAGCGCGTCCGAGAGCACCGGAGGCAACTCGCCGGCCAGGGGCCCGCGCTCGGCCTTCGCCGCGGACTCGGGCTCCGCCGCCGTCTCGGGCTCCGCCGCCGTCTCGGGTTCCGCCAGGGGAGCCTCGCTCGCGGGCTCGGGAGGGGCGGCCCGCGCGTCGCTTGCTGCGATGGCGGGCTCCGGCAGCGGCGGCCGCGCGCTCGCCGGCGCGTCGACGGTCGTGGGCGGCTCGGCATCGTCCACCGCCACGAGGGCGGCCAGGGCCGCGACCAGCAGCACCGCGACGCCGGCGAGGAGGACCTTGGCCGGGAGCCCCGCGCGCTCGTTCGGCCGCGGCGGGCGGGACGTCATGACGCGCACGGTGGGCTCGTCCCGCTGCCGCGTCGGCGGCTCGCTCTCCGGTGTGCCGGCGAGGGCGACGGCCATCGCGCCGGCGCTCGGGTAGCGCGCCGTCGGCTCCGCGAGGAGCGCCCGCTCGACGACCTCCCGGAGTCCCGGCGCCGCCTCGTAGGCCGCGAGCCCGCCGGGCGCCGGTTCCCGTCCCGGGGCCACCCCGACGACGGCGCGATGCACGATGGCGCCGACCGAATAGAGGTCGCTTCGCGCGTCCCCGGCCTGGCCGCGCAGGAGCTCCGGGGCGAGGTAGCGCCGCGCGTCGATGCCCGAGCCGCGCCCGGTCGGTCCCGTCCGGTCCGGCTGCACCCGGCGCACCAGGGTCGCGATGCCAAGCCCCACGACGAGGATCCGCTCGCCCGCCACGAGCACGTTCGCGGGCGTCAGATCGAGGTGGGGCAAGCCGTCACCATGGGCGGCCGCGAGCGTGTCGAGGAGCGAGAGCGCGAGGTGTTTGGCCTCGCGCGCCGGCATCGGTCCCCGCGCCAGGCGCTGCTCGAGGGACTCGAGGGGTGCCCAGGGGTAGGCGAAGTAGGGCACGCCGATCTGCACGCCCCGGCTCACGAGCGGGAGCAACCCCGGCGCGTCGAGGGCCTTCACCTTCTCCCCCACGTCCGCGACCACCCGCGCGTGCGCCGGATCCGTTTCGCAATCGAGCGGCAACACCGCCACGACGAAGCGCTGGCGGTCGTTCTCGCCGAGCGGACGCGCCTCGTACATCAGCGCGAGGCCGCCCCACCCCACGGCCTCACCGATCTGAAGCCGCCCGGCGAAGAGCTCGGCGAGTGTCGCTCGTTGCTGGTCCTCGGTGCCCAAGCTCGCGGGAGAATAGCGCGGGGGAGGGGGCCGGGCGGAGATGGCACGCACGGTCTAGTTCCCGGTCTGTCCGGCGCGTGAAGATTCGATGTCTCGATCGTAACGAGATTGGTGTAGCGTCCCGGCTTGGGTACATCGCCCGAGGAGTCGGAGTGAGCCAGGACACCGCGGAAAACGACACCGGTCACCACGAGACCAAGCCCGAAGACCGCGTGCCTTTCGGGCAGAAGCTGGTCTACGGAAGCGGCGCTCTAGTCAACAATCTCCTCGCCGTCGCGATGGGCAACATGATGGCGTTGCTCAACCTGGTGTGGGGCATGAACCCCGCTCTCGTCGGCGCCCTCGGCGGCCTCCCGCGCATCGTCGACGCCATCACCGACCCGCTCATGGGTCATATCTCCGACAACACGCGCTCGCGCTGGGGTCGGCGGCGCCCGTACATCTTCGTCGGCGCGATCCTGGTCGGCCTCGTCTTCGCGGCGCTCTGGCAGCTGCCGGCGGACCAGAGCGAGGACTTCTACTTCAACTGGTTCCTGATCGGGTCGGTCATCTTCTTCCTGGCCTACACGATCTTCGCGACGCCCTGGGTCGCTCTCGGCTTCGAGCTCACGCCCGACTACCACGAGCGCACGCGCCTCATGGGCGTGCAGTTCTTCATCGGTCAGTTCCCCTACATCATCGCCCCGTGGTTCGTGGCCATCACGACCTGGGCGATCTTCACGGACCAGGCCCAAGGCGCCTCGGTGCTGGCCATCATCGTCGGCGTCGTCGCCGTCGCCTTCGGCGTCCTGCCGGCGCTGCTCCTGAAGGAGCGGCCCCTTCCGGCCCAGGCCGAGAAGGCGGAAGGAGAAGGCGGGGGCGGCCTGGTCGGCGCGACCCTCGGGTTCTTCAAGGCCTTCCTCCAGACGCTGACCTCGGGGCCCTTCCTGCTGCTCTGCGCCGCGACCTTCCTGGTCTTCAACGGCTTCCAGCTCATCGCGTCCTTCCAGCTCTACGTGACCATCTACTACGTCGCGGGGGGCGATCAGGCCGTGGGCGGCGAGTGGTTCGGCTGGGCGGGCTCCGTGCAGAACGGCTCGACCTTCCTCGTCATCCCCTTCGTGACCTGGCTCGCCGGGCGCATCGGGAAGCGGCGGGCGTTCTACGTCTCCACGGGCCTCGCCATCGCCGGCTACCTGATGAAGTGGTTCTGCTACGACCCGAACAACCCGTGGCTCGTGATCCTGCCGGCGCCGCTCATGGCCTTCGCGCTCGGTGGCCTCTTCACGCTCATGCCCTCGATGATCGCGGATGTCGTCGACCTCGATGAGCTGAAGACGAACGAACGCCGCGAAGGGCTCTTCGGCGCCGTCTTCTGGTGGGTCGTGAAGCTCGGCATGGGCATCGCCGTGTGGGGCGGCGGGCTCCTGCTCAACTACACGGGCTTCGACGTGGAGCTCGGGGGCAACCAATCCGCCGAGGCGATCCACCTGATGCGCGTGTTCGACGTCGTCGTCCCCGCGGTCACCGCTGGCCTCGCCATCTTCGCGATGTCCTTCTACCCGCTGAGCGAGAAGCGTGCTTTCGAGGTGCGCGACGAGCTCGAGGCACGCCGCGGCGCTGCCGACGCGGACGACGACGGCGACCCCTCGCCCCTCTGATCCGGGCCTGATCCGGGCCCGCGAGGGCCCCTTCGCGTCCAGCGCGTTTCCGCCCGATCACGCCCCTTCGCACGATTGTGACAGGTGCGTGACCTGGCGGGGAGGGGGGCATTGCGCGCTGCGTCAATCGCCTCCATCTTCCGTGTGCCGAGCTCGGAAACCCCTTCGGAAGCCACCCCGGCCGACGTAGGGACCGCCCGAGGAAGGCTCACCCCCATGAAGCTCGTCCACTGGCTCAGCCTCGCTGCGATCCGCTGGACCGGACACCGTGACCCGGTGCTCCGCGTCCTTCCGGGCACCGTACCGACCCTTTGAGCCGGTCGGGGCACGCGCCCCGATCTACGAGCCCCTTCGCTGTCGGGGCCCCTCACCTCGCCGTCCAAGGAACGGCCGGGGCCCTTTTCATCCACCACGCGGCGCGCGGAAGGCGCGCGTCAACCACCGAAGCGAGGCCATCTCCTCGTTTCCCCACCCCCACCAGGAGCCCGAAAACGATGAGTACCCGATCCGATTCTCTCGCGCCTGCGGCCTCGGTCCGCGGGGCTTCCGCCCACTTCGCTCTCAAGGAGCTCGTCATGAAGATCAGCACCCTGCTTCGCCGCGCCGGTCGCGCGTACGGTGACTCCGTCGCCCTCAGCGCGATGGGCGGCCCGGACCTCCACCGGTCGCGCACGCTCGCCCACGCGGTTCGCATGAACCGCGAGGCCGCCGAGCACTGAACGAGCGTCAGCTCCAACCACCGGCGCCGGGCGGGACCTCCCGTCCGGCGCCGGTGCGTTCCGTCCCCCGCGTGATGGGCTGTAAGCGACGTCGTCCGTCCCCACATGGTAGCTCGACCCTTCTGCGCTGCGGCGCGAGGAGGTCGGTGATGCGAGCGAGTGCGATTGTCGTGATGTTGGCCTGGGCTCTCGGGGGAGCGAGCGCCGCCGCGCAGGAGCCCGAGCTGCCGCCGGAAGGCGACCCGGCCGCCGACGCCGACGCTCTCCCGGAGCTTCCGGAGGGCTTCGAGCTGCCGCCGGGCCACGAGCTCACCCCGGAGGAGATCCAGGAGCTCGCGCTCGAGCTGCGGCAGCAGCAGGCGTTCGAGGACTCCCTGGACCGGCAGGAGGGGACCATCGAGCTCGGCGACGGCCTCGCCGCCCTCGCCCTCGACGCGCGGTACCGCTTCCTCTCGCCGGACGACACGGACCGGGTCCTCCAGGCCTGGGGCAACCCGCCGCAGCCGAACCACCTGGGCATGGTCATCCCCGCCGACGTGAGCCTCTTCGGAGACGAGAGCTGGGCGGTGATCGTCGACTGGCAGGAGGACGGCTACGTCGAGGACGACGACGCCGAGGACATGGATTACGACGAGCTCCTCGAGGAGATGCAGAGCGACACGGTCGCCGAGAACGCCCAGCGCCAGCAGCTTGGGCTCCCGACGGTCAACCTCGTGGGCTGGGCCGAGCCCCCGCACTACGACGCCGTCCAGAAGCGCATCTACTGGGCGAAGGAGCTCGACTTCGGGGAGGCGAGCCGCACGGTGAACTACGACATCCGCGTGCTCGGCCGCCGCGGCGTGCTCTCCATGAGCGCCGTCGGCGGCATGGAGCAGCTCCCGCTGCTGAAGCCCGCCATGGAGGACCTGATGACCAAGGTCCAGTTCCACGAGGGCCATCGCTACGTGGACTTCGACCCGGACGTCGATGAGGTGGCGGCCTACGGCATCGGAGGCCTGATCGCGGGCAAGGTGCTCGCGAAGTCGGGCTTCTTCGCGGTGATCCTCGCCTTCCTCCTCAAGGCGAAGAAGCTCCTCATCCTGGTGGTCATCGCCATCGCGGCCTTCGCGCGAAAGCTCTTCGGCGGTGGGGGCGGCGGCGAGGAGGACCTCGAGCCGCCTCCCGCGAGCCCCTCCGGCGACGGCGTCGGCTGAGCCGGGAGCGCCGCCTCAGCCGACCTTCTT
>JBCDGX010000069.1:0-13605 GCA_038750805.1 Myxococcota bacterium | reverse complement strand
GCGGCGGCGGGCGAGGGGCTTCACTACGCGCCCGACCCCTCGAGCCGGGACATCTCGAGCATTGGCGGGAACGTGGCGACGAACGCCGGCGGGGCGTGCTGCCTCAAGTACGGCGTGACCGGCGATCACGTGCTCGCGCTCCGGGCCATCCTCGCGGACGGGACGCCCATCGAGGTGGGATCGCTCGCGCGGAAGGACGTGACGGGCCTCGACCTCAAGCGCCTGCTCATCGGCTCCGAGGGCACGCTCGCCATCCTCACCCGCATCACCGTGCGGCTCCTGCCGGCGCCGCCGCCGCGGGCGACGCTGATCATGTTCTTCGACGCGCTCGCCGACGCGGGGCGGGCCGTCGATCGCATGGCGTCGGAGCTCGATCTCGCGCTCATCGAGATGATGGACCAAACGACCGTTCGTGCCGTCGAGGCCATGGCGCATCTCGAGCTCGATACGGACGCGGCGGCCATGCTGCTCGTGCAGAGCGACGCCCGGGACGCGGAGAGCGTGGTGACGCGGGGGGAAGCGCTCTGCGAGGCGGCCGGCGGACGCGACGGCTACGCCACGGGCGACGCCGACGAGGGGAAGATGCTGCTCCAGGCCCGGCGCATGGCGCTCCCGGCTCTCGAGCGCCTCGGCGTGACGCTCCTCGACGACGTCTGCGTCCCCCGCGGCCGCTTGCCCGAGGCCTTCGAGGCCTGCGAGCGCGCCGCGAAGGAGAGCGGCCTGACCATCGGCACCTTCGGCCACGCGGGCGACGGCAACCTCCATCCGACCATCGTCTTCGATCCGGAAGACGCGGCGTCGGCCGCGGCGGCGGAGGGCGCGTTCGCATCGATCCTCGACGCGGCGCTCGCGCTCGGCGGGAGCGTCACCGGCGAGCACGGCGTCGGCGCGCTGAAGCGGCCCTACCTCGCGAAGGCCATGGGAGACGCCGAACGCGCGCTGATGGCCCGCGTGAAGGCCGCCTTCGACCCGAAGGGGATCTTGAACCCGGGCAAGGGCTTCTGAGCCCGCTGGCCGAGGTCTAGGCTTCGGCGGCCTCCTCAACGGCGCCCTCGGCCTCGAGCTCGTGCGGCGCCTCGGCGTCCGGAGCCACGCGGACGCGCCGGCCCGGCGCGGACGTGTCGCGATGCTCCTCGGCGAGCGCGATGGCGGTCTCGAACACCCCGCGGATCTGCGCGTCGTGCTCGTTCCGATGGCCGCGGGCGAGCCGGCGGGCTAGCGCGGTCGCGGCGACCGTCGCGGCGGGGAGCCACCAGGCCATATGCACGGGCGGGAGCCCCTGGGCGACGAGCCCGCCGCCCGCGAAGAGCCCGATGGCCGAGAAGAACCCGGCCAAAAGAAAACCGCCGCTCCGCTGGTGCACGAAATCGCCCCGGGCCTCGACGCGGCAGCGTCCCTCGGGCGTGTTCTCGACGGCGAGCTCGTAGTAGGGCCCGCGCACCTCGAGGCGCCCGCCGCTCTGCGCGGGCGCGGCGCCGGGCGGGAGGCGCTCGCGGAACATGCGCGCGATGGCCTGCATGCCCGCCTCGCTCACGGGCCCATCGAGCTCCCGGCTCACGCCCGTCTTCAAGGCCGCGCCGAGGAAGCGGCTCGGCGCCTCCTCGTGCACCCCGTCGGTGACCGCCCGGCCCTCGAGGCGCGCGATGGCCCGCTGCGCCTCGGCGAGCTCGTCCTCGAGCGCGCCGACCTTGGCCTTCAGCCCCTCCTCGGGATCGCGATAGCCCACGGCGCGGAGGCTACCGCGGCCTGGCGCGCGGACGCCTTGCTACGCTCCCCCCATGCGGAGCGCCCTCCAGTGGTCGGTCTTTCTCCCGCTCCAGGCGCTCGGCGCCCCCCTCGGCGCCGTCGGCGGCGCGGTGACGGGCGCGCGAGGGCTCGCGGCCACCCGGCGCCGCGGCGTGTCGTTCACCGCGGCCGCGGGGATCGAGCCGCGCTGGCTGCTCCACCAGCTGGGCGTGCGCTCGGACCCGCGCACCGTGGCGCTCCTTCGGCACATGCCCGCCGAGGCCGAGCTCGGGCGCTGGATGATGTTCGGCCCGGCGGTCCTCGCGCATCGGCTGACGGGCTTCCTCCCGCCGGGCGTCACGCCCTCGGAGGCCGGGCCGGCGAGCCTGCTGACCCGTCGCCTCCACGAGCTCGATCGCATCTTCGCGGCGGCCGTGCCGCGCGTGGAGCAGGTCGTCGTGTTGGGCGGCGGCTTCGACCTCCGCATCCTCGAACTCACCGAAAACCAGCCCGTCCGCGCCTTCGAGGTGGACCAGGCAGAGACCCAGGCCCTGAAGCTCGAGGTGATGGCCAAGGCGGGCATCGCGCACGAGTGGGTGACCTACCTCCCCGTCGACTTCCGAACGGAGTCCTGGGTAGACACGCTGCTCGCGGACGGCTTCGACCCGACGCGCCCGACCTACTGGCATTGGGAGAGCGTTTCGCTCTACCTCGACGAGGCGGTCGTCCGGGAGACGCTTCGGAAGATCGGAGAGCTCTCGGCAACTGGGAGCATCCTCGCGCAGGACGTCTACGGGACGGCGCTGACGCGCCCGCGCAGTCCGCTGCTGGGTGCAGCGATCCACTCGGTCGCGATGATCGGCGAGCCCGTGAAGTTCGGCCTCGACCTGTCCGGGGACGTCCGCGCGGCGGCCGAAGGCCTGCTCGAAGGGAGCGGCTTCACGCTCACCGAGCACATCCCGGTCCGCGCCTCCCGCCTCCGCCGCAAGCCGGTCTACGCGATCGTGGTCGGCGAGAAGCCGCCTTCCCCAGGCACGGTCTCTTAGGGCTCCGCCGTCGCAGGTTCGGCTGGAAGGAGGATCTCCGACGGGCCGGCGACCACTTCGGGGGCCGGCTCGAAGACCAGGGACGCGCCCTCCGTACCGAACACGAAGGGAACGCGCAGGCGGCGCTCGACCATGCCCAGTCGCAGCGGCGAGCCCGAAAGCGTCGGCGCCTCGAAGCCCGTCGGATGATGGAGGGGCTCCATCTGCCGGAACTCCTCGCCCTCGCGGCGGAAGGCGACCACGGAGTAGTTCCCGTCGGTCACCTCCACGAAGAACACGCGAACGTCTTCCGCCCCGGGGAGCTCGAATGCGAAGTCAGCGTCGAGCGTGACGCGCTGCGCGTCGAGCGGGGCGGGGGGCAGCGTGTCCGGGGGGTTGAGCTCGCCCTCGATCCCACCGGTTTGCGCGTCGTCGGCAACGGCGTCGCGAAACCACCGCTTCGGAACGAGCAGCGCGGCGCAGACCGCGATCAGGAGCAGGAAGGCGGCGAGCCCCACTGGATTCACCTCGAGCCCTCCCGCCGTCTCGTCGTCGGAAGCCCCTGGGTCAACCATGCGGCTCAACCTGGCCGACGTGGCAGGGGCGCACAACGCCCAAAGCGAGCGAAATGGGCTTGCGAGGGGCCATGGGCGACGTTCTCGCCAAACAAGAGGCTGAAGGGCCGCCAGGCTAGGCTTTCGAGCGCCGGTAGAAGCGAAAACGGGGCCCAGGAACGGCTTTGGCAGCTGCCAGAGCCGTTCCTGGGCCCCATCGAGGGCTTCCTCCGCGCCGGAAAGCCCCGACTGGGGCCTCCTTAGCGCTCATGAGCCGAAAAGAGCGGCCCCTGGCCGCTCCTCAGCTCTCTGGGGCGGAGTCGGCCCTCGTGGCGGCGCCATTCGCCGCGGTCGAAGCGTCCTCGGAGGGCGTCTCGGCGTCGACCTCGGGGTCGCGGACCTGTCCCGGGCGTCGAAGCGTCGGCCGGACGCGGTCGGCCAGCTCCCGCTCCTCCGCGAGCTCGAACAGCAGGACGAGCAGCGTCGCGTAGGCCCGAAAGACCCGGTCGTAGCGCTCCATGGCGCGATCCCGCGCGCTCTTCGTCGCCTGGGCCTGCCGTACCTCCCGCGCGACGGCGGCCAACGCCTCGGTCAGACCGTCGCGCGCCGCCCCAAGTGCGGCGACCGCGGCGTCGACGTCTAGGCTCACCGTCACGCCGGGAGTACGCCGCACCTCCGGAAGACGCATGACGCCGAGGGCCTTCGCGACGGCACCCGCGTAGCGCTCGAGCCCGCGCGACTCCTGGGGCGTCTGCTGGCGCTGGAACACGCCCTCGAGAAAGGCCGGAGGGAAGCCGCTCAACGCCAGGCGAAGCCCCACCAGCTGCTCGCGTACGACGGCCGCCGCTGCGTCCCGGGCTTCCCGCACGGCCGGGTCGTCGGCGAGCTCCACCTCGTGGGCGAGGTCCGCCTCCACCATCGCTTCCACCGCCGCCTCGAGCGAAGCGCGGAGCTCCGCCCGAAGCCGCTCGGCGTGCTCGGCGGCGTCTCCGACCACGTTCTGCTGGAGCCCGCGCTGAAGCACACCGCCCTGCGCCGCCTCGACCGCGAGCACGAGCTCGGCCGAGTTCTGTCGATCTCTCACCATCTTCGATGCCATGTGGGCACCTCCTCGTTGGAGGGCTTTTCGGGCTTCGAGATCGCGAGTTGCGTGGGGCGCGAAGAAAAAACGCGAGGGCGCTCGGGGGGCGCTACTCGAGCGCCCGGATCCAGGCCTCGACGTCATCCAGCGCGTCGTCGTCCACGAGCTCCGTGCCGACCGGCGGCATGGCCGTGGAGTCGCGGAGTCCCATGCGGACGTAGAGCTGCGAGGCTTCCGGGGCGCCCGGCACGACGATGAGGTCCGTGCCCGCGAGCCCGCTATGCGCCGCCGGCTGGTCGATGCTCGTCGTGAGGGCCGGCGCCTCGGCCACGCTCGTTACGCCGACCGGGAGCGCCAAGCGAAGGCCGAAGCGGCTGCCGAGGGGATGCACGTCGTTGTGGCAGTGGCCGCAGTTGCCGTGGAGATAGCCGAGCACGCGCTGCTCGCGCGCGTCTCCCGGCGGCTCCGCGAAGGGCGTCCCCGCGGGGAGCACGCCCTCGGCCGTCCAGGCGTCGAAGGTCGCCCGGTCGAGCTGCTGGCTCCCCAGCCCCAGCACGAAGTCCGCCCCCCCGAGGTGGCAACGGCTGCAGTCCATGGTCCCCGGCACGTCGTGGGCCGTGCCCCGCGCGTCGGCCTGACCCTCGGGCACCGGATCCGCGTCCGTGCCGTCCGCGCGGTAGAGGTACGAGACGAAGACGCAATCCTCGATCGTCGGCCCGGCCTTCCAGAGGAGGCGCGTCTCGACGCGCTCGCCCAGGACGAGGAAGTCCTTGAAGACCCGCGTGCCCTCGGGGAAGACCCAGCCGTCGGCGTCGCTCGTGTCGATGGACGCTCCCGGCGGGAGGAGCAGGTGCCGGCGCTTCTCGACGCCGTCGGTCCAGAGCGCATGGCGCACGCCGTAGCTCCGCACGCCCTCGGCGAGCGCGCCGGAAGCCCCCTCCGCGAAGAGACCGGCCTCCGAAAGCGTCGCCGGCCAGGCCGCCGCCGCGCCGCCATCGAGCACGGGCTCGGAGGCCGCGTCCGAGCCGCAGCCCAGCAGGGAGAGCGCGCACGCCGCGCACCGAAGCCACTCCCGCACGCCGGCGACGCTAGCACGCCCTCGAACGGGGACACCGTGGCCCGGCCGCGAACACGCCCTAGGATGCCCGGCCCGCATGTCCCCCCTCGCCCTCGCCGTCCTCGGGCTCCTCGTGCCCGTCCTGCTCGGCGCCTTCGCCGGCGCCACGAAGCGTATGCGCGACCCCGAGGGGGCCATCGACGCGCTGAACGTGTACGCGCTCCGCTTCGGCTTCCCGGCGCTGATCACCCGCGGGCTCATGACCACCGAGGCCGGGCTCCCGAGCGACCCGGGCTTCTGGCTGCTCGTGCCCCTGGTCTACGCGGCGTGCCTCGCCGTCGTCTGGCTCACGGCACGCAAGGTCGCCGGCACCCTCGCGCTCATCCTCGGCTTCGGGAACGTCGCCTACCTCGGACTCCCGCTCGTGCAGGCGGCGCTCGGGGACGACGCGCTCGCCCTCGCGGCCGTGGCCGTGCCCCTCCACCTCGTCATCGGGCTCTCCATCGGCCCGGCGCTCCTCGTGCGCTTCGGCGGCGGCGAGGGCGCCATGCGCTGGCGTCCGATCCTCACGCAGCCGCTGCTCTGGGCGCCCTTCGTCGGGGCCTTGCTCCGCGTGCTCCCCGAGGACGCGAAGGTGCTTCTCGAGGCGCTCCTCGCGCCCGTCGCGAAGAGCGCCGGGCCCGTCGCGCTCTTCCTCCTCGGCCTCTACCTCCATCGCCACCGGGACCGCGCCCGGCGCATCGACGGCTGGGACCTCGTGCACGTCGTCATGAAGCTCGCGCTCATGCCGGCGCTCACGCTCGGTCTCGCCTGGGCCTTCGTCCGCGCCGGCTGGCTCGAGGCGAGCGCGGCGCAGGTGCTCGTGCTCCTGGCGATGATGCCCGCGGCCATCACGACCTTCTCCCTCGCGCACGACCTCGACGTCGGCACGACGCGCGTGGGGCGCGCCATCGTGACGACCTCGCTCCTCAGCGCCGGAGTGATTCCGCTCGGCGTGTGGATCGCGCGGAGCTGGGTGGCCGGCTGGTAGGCCCCGCGCTCAGGGCTGAACGCTGCGGTTCATCAGCTCGGTCACGAAGACCGTGCCGCGGATGTTCTCGCCGGACGTGTAGCTCGAGACCCAAATGTCGTACTGCCCGCTCGGCGGGTTCCTCAGATCGACCTGCGGGTTCAGCCCCGCCGTGTCGTCGTTGCAATGCCAGTTGCCGTTCGCGTCGTTGATCACGAGCGCCGTGTCGCCCTGGCCCTGCACGTAGAAGCGGAGGAAGTTGCGGGCGTTCCGGTAGTTCAGGATGAGGTCCGGCTGGCGCGTCGCGAAGCCACGGCACTCCCCGCCGAGGCCCATGCTCGCGACGTTGAGGTTCCCGCCGCTCACCACGTTCGGGATCGTGTAGGGGTCCGGCGTGAAGCCGCCCTGGAGGTTGTGGACGCCGAAGTTCGCCTGGTTGCCGCCGATGGCGAGGCCGCTCCCGCCGCCGCGGTTGGGCGTGGGGGGACGCGCGCCGCCGGCCTGGCTCGGCTGGAGCCCGAAGCGCGGGAGCTCCGTGACCATGAGGTTGCCGCGGACGCGCTGGCCCGCCTGGTAGCTCGAGACCCAGATGTCGTACTGGCCCGGGACCGGGTTCTGGATGTCGACCTGCGGGTCCGTCCCCGAGAAGTCGTCGTTGCAGCGCCAGTTGCCCGAGCCGTCGTTGATCACGAGCGCCGCGTCGCCCTGCCCCTGGAAGTAGAAGCGCAGGAAGCTGCCGGGGTTCGAGTAGTTGATGATCAGGTGCGGCTGCCCGCTCGCGTAGCCCGTGCAGTTGGGCCCGAGGCCCATGTTGCCGATGGCGAGATTGCCGCCGGCCTCGATGTTCGCGAACTGGCGCGGATCCGGTGAGAAGCCGCCGCCGAGGAAATGCGTCCCGAAGAAGGCGTTCTGCCCGCCCGTCATGAGCCGCCCCTGGGCGTAGGAGCGCCCTGCGAGCCCGCCCCCGGAGGCCACTCCGGCGAGCACCGTCGCCAGCACGAGCTTCTTCGCGATGTGTGTCATCTCCACGTCTCCTCGGTCCCCGTACGCGGGGACTCTCGCATGTCTACGGCGTGCTCGCGCCTGGACTGCACCCTCCGGCCCGCGAGCGTCGCCCGAGGCCCGGGGAGACTCGGTGCGGTGCCTCCTTCTTCATCCTTGACGCTCCGGACGCCGCGCCCCAGGCCGGGCCGCATGCGTGCACTCGCCCTCGCCTGCTCCCTCCCCCTCGCCGCCTGCGGCGGAAGCTCCACGGCCGCCCCGGCCGCCGAAAGCGCGGCCACCCAGCCCGCCGACGGCGTGACGCCGCCTACGCGTTCCGACCTTCCCTACGGCGACATCGACGCCATCCTCGCGGCGGACTTCCGCCCGGAAGAGGAGCGTGCCCGCGACGTCTACCGGCACCCCGCCGAGACCCTGGCGTTCTTCGGCGTGGCGCCCGGCAAGGACGTGCTCGAGCTCTGGCCGGGCCGCGGCTGGTACACGAAGATCCTCGCGCCGCTCCTTCACGACGCGGGCTCGCTGGTCGTCGCCACCACGGACCCGAGCGTCGCGGGCTACCGCGGCGAGCGGGACTCCGAGATGCACGCGCTCTGGGCCGCGGACCCGGCGATGTACGGGAACATGGAGACCGTCATCCTCGACCCGCCCGGACACACGAACCTCGGCGAGCCCGAGAGCGTCGACGTCGTCCTGACCTTCCGGAACACGCACAACTGGCTCGGCGACGGCACGCAGGAGGCGGTCTACGCGGCGGCCTTCCGCGTGCTCCGGCCCGGCGGCGTGCTCGGCGTGGTGCAGCACCGGGACGCGGACGACGCGGAGCCGAACCCCGAGCGCGGCTACCTGCCCACGGGCTTCGTCGTCGAGACCGCGACCGCGGCCGGCTTCGTGCTCGACGAGGCGTCGGAGATCAACGCCAACGCGAGCGACCCGAAGGACCACGAGGGCGGCGTCTGGGCCCTGCCTCCGGCGCTTCGCCACGGCGAGGAAGGGGCCGAGCGCTACCGCGCCATCGGCGAGAGCGACCGCATGACGCTCCGCTTCCTCAAGCCCGCGAGCTGAGGCGGGGCGCCGGGCTCAGGCCTGGGCGACCTTGCGGCTGATCACCCGCGCCGGGTCGATGCCGAGGGAGCGGAGCGCCGCCTCCCAGCGCTGCTCGGTCGGGAGATCGAAGACCACGTCGGCGTCGAGGTCGACGGGGATCCAGCTCCCCTCTTTCATCTCGCTCTCGAGCTGCCCGGGGCTCCAGCCCGCGTAGCCGAGGGCGAGGAGCGAGCGCCGCGGCGCCTGGTTCGCCGTGATGTGCTCGAGCATCTTGAGCGAGGCGCTGAGCGCGACGTGCTCGGTCACCGAGAGCACGTCGTCGGGCACCGCGGGGGCACCCACGGGGTCGAAGACCACCCAGCCGGTCTCCGGGGACACGGGGCCGCCCTGGAGCACGGGCACGGTCGGCGCGCCCTCCGCGACGTTCAGGGAGAGCTCCTCGACGACCTGCTCGAAGCGCACGGGCGAGGGCTTGTTCACCACGAAGCCGAAGCTCCCCTCGGCCGAGTGGTCCACCAGGAGCACCACCGTCCGCCCGAAGAACGAGCAGCTCAGGGCGGGGGCCGCCACGAGGAACCCGGGCGCGAACGAATCCGCCATGCGGCGAGACTGCCACCATTCGGCGACGGTGGCGAGGGGCGCTGCCGGCGGCCACCCGCCCGTCCAGGAGCGTCGCCCCTTCCCGCCCCTTGCGCCGCGCCGGAGCGCGCTGCAGAGCGTGCCCCGTGTCGCCCGCCCAGCGTGCCCGAGCCGCCGCGCGCACCGCGCGCTTCGCCGCCCTGATGTCCTCGACCCTGGCCGGGTGGGAGGTGAAGCGCCGCGTCACGGACGAGAGCCGCCTCCCCGAGGCCGCGGACGCGACGAAGCGGAAGCTCGCGAAGAAGATCCTGAACCTGCTCGCCATCGAGCGGAGCTGGGACGGCGTCATCCCGCCGGCCTCGGGGCCGCGGCTGATCGTCGCCAACCACCGGACGGCGCTCGACATCGGCGTGCTCATGGAGCGCGCCGGCGGCCACTTCCTCAGCCGGGACGACCTCGCCGAGTGGCCAGTCATCGGGCCCCTCGCGAAGCACGGCGGGACCATCTTCGTCGAGCGCGGGAACAAGCGAAGCGGGGCCCGGGCCATCCGGGCCATTCGCCGGCACCTCGCCGACGGCGCGACGGTCGTCGTCTATCCCGAGGGCTCGACCTACCGCGGCGACGAGGTTCGGCCCTTCCTCGGTGGGGCCTTCAGCGCGGCCAAGGCGACGAAGGCGGAGATCCTCCCCGTCGGCCTCGCCTACCCCGAGGGCGTCGAGTTCGTGGACATGGGCTTCATGGCGCACGTCGGCTCCATCGCCGCGCGGCCGCGGACGCCGGTCACCGTGGTGGTCGGCGAGCCCCTCGGCATGGACGTCGAGGGCGGAAAGACCGCGGCGGTCGCGGCGCACGCGCGAAACGTGGTCCAATCGCTCGTGGATCGTGCGCGGGCCGGCTTCCCCGGCTGAGCGGCGGCCACTGAATGGGCGGCCCGGGCCGTCCGTCCGAGGTTCGCGGGTGCACGCCCGCTCTCCCTGCCCACCAAAGGACGACGCTCGATGAACGGAAACACGACCTTCGCGGCGGCCCTCTTCACCTGCTCGGCGGTGCTGGGAGGCTGCACGGTGCACACGACGACCGCGCCCCGGCGCACGACGGTCGTCGCGACCCCGCCGCCCGTCGTCGCGGCGCCGCCGCCCGTGGTCGCGCAGCCCCGGCCGGTGCAGCAGACCGTCGTCGTGGCGCCGGCCTCGGCCTACCAGTCGCCGAGCTACGTCTACGTGAACCAGCCGCCCCCGCCGCTTCAGCAGGGCATCGCGCCGGGCATGCAGCCCACGCCGGACGCCGTCTGGGTGAGCGGGCATTGGGCCTGGAACGGCGCGCAGTGGGTGTGGGTGCCCGGGCAGTGGCAGCGCGCGCAGCCGGGCTACGTGTGGGAGCCCCCGGTCGTCGTCGGCGTGCAGGGCGGCGGCTACCAGTACCACCCGGGCTACTGGCACCCGGCGAACCAGCAGCCCCCGCCCGTCTACACGACGCCGGGCACGATCCAGGTGCACACGGTCCCGCGGGGCCGGACCGCCCGCGTGCAGCGCGTGGCCCCGGTGCAGGGCCGGCGCACGCCCACCACGGTGACCGTCGCGAACCAGGGGCCGCGCGGATCGAGCACGACGGTCCGCGTCCGGCAGACGCCGACCACCCGCACGACGCGGACCGTGACGACACGCGGGACGCCCGCGACCACCACGACCCGCACGCGAACGACGACGACCACCACCGCGCGGCCGACGACCACGACCCGGCCGGCGACGACGACCACGCGGACGACGACGCGCCGCGCCGCGCCGACGACGAGCCGTACGCGCACCACCACGCGGACGACGACGCCGCGTACGACCACGACCCGGACGAGGGGCACGGCGACGACGCAGCCGGGCGCGACGACGACGACGACGCGCCGCACGACGGGCACCGCGGTGACGCCCGGCGCCCGCACGACGACGACGCGCCGAACCACCGCCACGGTGACGACGCCCGGGGCCACGACCACCACGACGCGCCGAACGACGGGTACGGTGACGACGCCCGGCGCCCGCACGACGACGCGTACGACGACCACGCCGCGCGGGACGACGACGACCATGCGCACGACGACGGTGGCGCCCCGGCCGCGCACGGGCGGCACGGTGGTGACGCCGACGCCCCGGCCGCGGACCGGCGCGACGGGCACCGTCGGCGGGACGACGCGGACGGTCACGACCACGGCGCCGACCCCGCGCGGGACCGGCACCACGGTGCGCGGCACGACGCCGACGGTGCGGACGACGGGCACGCCGAACACGACGCCCACCTGCCGCGTCTCGACGCCGCAAACCGTGCGCGGGAGCGTCGCGATCGTCACGGGTCAGAACCTCCAGCGCACCGCCGAGCTCCGCATCGGCGGCATCATCAACGCCATCCTCTCGGCCGAGCCGACGCGCGTCCGCGCGCGGGTGACGGGCACCGGCTCGGGCATCGTGGACATCGTCGTCGACGGCCGGCGCTACCGCTGCAGCGGGAGCATCCAGGTCGGTCGCTGAGCGCCACGGTGGGAGCGGGCGGGGGGGCCGAGGCATTGCCCGGGCCCGCCCACGGCCCGAAGCTCGGCGCATGTTCACCGGCATCACCCGCGGCCTCTTCGAGGTCGTCCACGTGGAGCGCGAGCCCGGGCTCCTTCGCTACGACGTCGCCCTCGGCGACTACGGCAAGGGCCTCGAGCTCGGCGCGAGCGTGAGCATCGACGGGGTCTGCCAGACCGTGGTGCGCTGGGGCGGCGGCGTCGCGCGCTTCGAGGCGATCCAGGAGACGCTCGACAAGACGACGCTCGACGCGCTCGAGACCGGCGCGAAGGTGAGCGTCGAGCGGAGCGCGAAGGTCGGCGACGAGATCGGCGGCCACGACGTCGCCGGGCACGTGAACGGCACGGGCCGCATCCACGCGGTGCATCGCGAGGGGCACGAGGTGCAGCTCACCATCGAGGTGCCGCCCGCGTGGATGAAGTACCTCCAGCCGAAGGGCTACGTGGCCATCGACGGGTCGAGCCTGACCATCGGCGCGGACGTGGACGAGGCGCGGGGGCGCTTCGACCTCTTCTTGATCCCGGAGACGCTCGAGCTGACGAAGCTCGGCGAGAAGCAGCCCGGCGACCCGGTGAACGTGGAGCTCGACCCGAAGACCGTGGCCATCGTGCGCACCGTCGAGCGGGAGCTGGCGCGGCGCGGGCTCGGCTGAAGCGCGGGCTCAGCCGAGCTCGGCGAGGCGAAAGAAAAACCAGTAGGCGCCCGCCGTGCCGAGCAGGGTGATGGCGCCGCGCTCGGCGAGGGGCGCGAGCCGCGGGAGCACACGCGCCGCGAGGGCCGCGAGCAGGAGCGCGGCCGCCACGAAGAGGAGCTGACCGAGCTCGACGCCGAGGTTGAAGGCCAGGAGCGCCGTCGGGACGGCGTCCTCCGGGAGCCCGGCCTCGCGCAACGCCCCGGCGAAGCCCAGCCCGTGCACGAGCCCGAAGCCCGCCGCGACGAGGCCCGGACGACGCCGGGTGAGCGTGGGCGGCCCTTCGCGGGTGAGCTCGACGGCGAGGAGCAGGAGGCTCAGGGCGATCACCGCCTCGGCCCCGGCGCCGGCGACGGGGATCACCCCGAGCGCCGCCAGCCCGAGCGTGACGCTATGCCCGAGCGTGAAGGCCGTGAGCGTGAGCGCGACGGGCCGGAAGCGACCCCGCAGGAGCAGGAGCAGCCCGAGCACGAAGAGGAGATGGTCCGGGCCGCCGAGCACGTGCTCGGTGCCGAGGCGGAGGTAGCGCGGGAAGACGCCACCGGGCCCCCCGAGCGCGAGCGTCGGGGCCTGGGCGTCGAGGGAGGCCGTGCGCCCGGCGCGATCGCGGGGCCGGAGGCGAAGGACGAGCTGCAGGTCGTCGAGCGGGGCCTCGCCCTCCGCGCCGCCGACGCCGAGCTCGCCGCGGAGCGGTCCCGGCGGGCAGCGGAGGGACCAGCGGCGGTCGACGCCCGTGGAGACGACGGCCACCCGGGGCTCGCCGGCCTCGCAGCCGTCCGGCCAGCGGGGCACGAGCGCGAGGGCCCGCGCCGGGGCGCCGCTCACGCGGAGCTGCGCCTCCCAGCGGCCCGGAGCGCGCTCGGCGAGGTCGAGGAGACCGAAGCCCGGCGGGTGCGCGTGCGCGACGGGCGCGCCGAGGAGCAGGCCGAGCAGGAGCGCGCCGGCTAGCAGGCTGCTGCAAAAGGCAACCCGTACGAGTCGCGAGTGAGTTTGCGTCACCGGGTGCGTCCGCGAGCCGAGGAAATGTGGCGGCAACCTCATTCGACGCTCCGGCGGTCGTCCACGGGGTGCTCCGCGCGGAGCGCGCGGAGGGCCTCGCGGAAGCCGCGCTCCTCGGCCTCCTCGCGCCAGAGCTCGCGGACCGCGCCGCGTACGGCGGCGAGCTCGGGGAGGCGCGCGTCTTCGCGCTCGGTGACGACGACGAGGTGGGCGCCGTAGGGGCTCTCGAGGGGCCCGAACCAGAAACCGTGCCCGCCGGCTTCCAGCCCTTCGGCGAAGGCGGC
>JBCDGX010000068.1:0-13630 GCA_038750805.1 Myxococcota bacterium | reverse complement strand
GTGGCCTCCTGGAAGAAGAGGAGGATGCGGTTCTCGCCGGCGAGCGTGAACTCCGTCGCCTGCGTGTCCATCAGCCGGATGTTCCGCACCGAGTAGGAGATGCACTGGCGGGTCTGGAAGATGACGCGCACGGGCGTCCTGATGTCCCGGGGCGGGAGCGCGAGCGGGTCGACGCGCACGCGGAAGAAGCGCCCCTGCTCGCCGAGGGCCTCGAAGAAGGAGCCGCTCGGGAGCGCGAACTCGCCGCCCAGGCTGACGTCGACGGCCTCGCCGGGCTCCCCGGGGTCGCTCGCGTCCTGCCAGCGGAGCGTCTGCCGGAGCGCGTCATAGACGAGCACGCCCACGCCGGGCGTCGTGCCCTCGCTCGGGTCGAGGAAGGTGATGCCCGTCAGCTCGGGCACCTCGAGGGCCAGGAGATCCGTGACCACGCCCTCATCGTCGACCTCGTAGCGGTAGCCGAAGCTCAGCTGGGCCTCGAGGTCCGCGCTGGTCGGGTCCGTGTGCTGGCGGACCTCCTCGCCGTTCGGCGTCCCGTCGCCGTCCTCGTCGAGCTCGCCGTCCGCGAAGAGGAAGTTCGTCAGGCCGATGACCTCCGCGAGGTCCGGGAGCCCGTCGCCGTCCCCGTCCGCGAGGTTCGGGTCCGTGCCGAGCACGAGCTCCTCGCAATCCGTGAGCCCGTCGAGCTCCCGGTCGGCGAAGAGGTCGTCGACGGTGCGGCAGGCCGAGGGCACCTCGGCGACGAGGGGATCGAGGTTCGCGAGCACCTCCACCCAATCGCCGACCTGGTCGCCGTCCGTGTCGCGGAGCAGCGGGTCCGTGCCGAGCTCGAGCTCGCGCACGTCCGCGAGGCCGTCGGCGTCGCTGTCGACGAGGGGCCCCGTCGGCGCGACGCGGGCCGCGGGGTTGAAGGCCACCAGCGACTTCACGCGGAGCGGCGAGCGCTGCTGAAACACGTTCAGGTCGGCGACGTTCAGCCCCGAGACGTTCTCGAGGCGCCGGTAGCTCCCGCCGCCCACGAAGGCCATCTGCTCGAGGCGGCGCCCGAGGTCGTCGTTGACCCTGGGGTCCGGGTCCGCCGCGAGGTGGAGCACGTGGAGCTTCAGCCCGAGCGCGCCGGAGCCCTCGACGAAATCGACGAAATCGGCGACGGCGGCGCGCTCGACCTCGCCCTGGCAGGCGAGGGGGGTCGCGTCGACGCGGCACCCGGGGCTCAGCGGCTGCTGCTCGCCGGCGACGATGAGCACCACCGAGTACTGCGTCAGGCTCCGGGCGCCGGCGCGGGCCTCGGCGATGTCGCCCTCGACGAGCGCCCGGGCGCTCCGGACGGCGCCGAGGAAGTCCCGGCAGGAGTCGACGGCGGCGCAGGGCTGGGCGAGGGCCAGCGAGCGGATGGCCGCGTCGAGCTCGGAGACGTTCTGCGTGAAGTTCCCGTTCTCGGGCGCGAGCTTGATGGTCCGTGCCGCGTAGCCGATGACGGCCGCCTCGGTGCTGTCGTCGCGGAGCGCGAGCTGGAGGAAGGCGCTCAGCTCCTCCACACGCTCGCCGACGGGGTCGAAGGAGCCGAAGAGGGGCCCGTTGCTCCGGTCCGCGGCGATGACGAGGCGGAGCGGGAGGTCCTCGCTGATCGCGTCGCGCGTGCAGATGCGCCCGCTCAGGGTCACCCGATCGGCCTCGACGCCGGGCTCGTCCCGCCCGAAGAGGCTCGCGTCGGAGCAGGAGCCCAAGAGCAGCGCGGCCAGGGCCGAGAGGGCGATTCTCAGGGGCATCGGGGCTCCCCGGTGAGCGTCGGCGGCGTGCCGCAGGTCTGCACGCCCGTGCAGGTATCGTCGACGTCGCAGCTCACCATGCGGCAGCCGCTCGCGAGCACGAGCTCGACGGTGTCGACGTCCCGGGTCTCGAGGCGGCGCTGAAAGGACTGCACCACGAGGCCCCGCTCGAAGAGCTCGACGCCGATGAAGCCCGGGCCCGTGCGCCGTTCGATCGCGCGTACGAGCGGGAGCGCCGTGCCCCCGTCCGGGGCCACCACCAGCGACTCGAAGTCCCGGCGCCCGTCGACCCCGGCGGAGAAGAGCTGGACGCGGTCGAAGTTCCCGGGGCTCCCGCAGATGACGACGTTCGTCCCGTCGCCGGAGCCCCCGCATGCGGAGAGGAGAGCCAGGGCAAAAAGGAGGGCCAGCGCGCGCATGCGCGTCTTAGATGCCACGAAGCTCATGCACCGGCTCATGCACAAAACCCACACGCCGCGGTCGTAACGGTCGGATGCGGCTGCTCCTGAAGAAAATCGCGGGAGCCGTGAGCCGCTTTCGGTGCGGCCCGCCATTTACGAGGCGGCATCGAGGAAAGCACGAGGACATCCGATGAACTTCAAGAGCCTACTCTGCTCGATCGGCAGCTCGCTGCTGATCCTCGGGATCGGCGGACCGGCGGCAGCCCAGAGCTCCCCCGGTTTCGAGTGTGACAACAGCTTCGGCTCCTGCGGCACGCCCAACCAGTCGGGCGGCGGCGGCGGTGGCGGTGGCGGCCGCTCCTGGCTGATCAACGGGAGCGACATTGGCGACACCTATCAGAACGCCGACGACTACGACAACGACGGCATCGAAGACAACTTCGACAACTGCCCGCGCGCCAACAACATCGACCAGCTCGACGCGGACGGCGACGGCTTCGGCGACCTCTGCGACAACTGCCTCGACATCGCCAACGACCAGCAGCTCGACCGCGACGGCGACCTCATCGGCGACGTCTGCGACCTCGACATCGACGGCGACACCATCGAGAACGGCGTCGACAACTGCCCGAACATCCCGAACCCGACGGTCGACGGCGCCCAGCCGAACCTCGACGGCGACGCCTTCGGCGACGCCTGCGACGACGACATCGACGGCGACGGCCGCCTGAACCTCGAGGACGAGTGCCCGCTCCGCGCCGGCTCGGCCGGTGGTGACGAGGCCGAGTGCTTCCCGGACATGGACGGCGACGGCCTCTTCGACATCGCCGTGGGCACCTTCGAGGCGGACGTCTGCCCGAACATCTTCGACCCCGGCCAGGAGGACACGGACCTCGACGGCATCGGCGACGCCTGCGACGCCGACGCGGACGACGACGGCGTGCTCAACGTCGCCGACAACTGCTCGCTCGTCCCGAACGCCGACCAGGCCGACCTCGACCGCGATGGCTTCGGTGAGGCCTGCGACGTCGACGGCTTCTGCTTCGTGCCCTTCGGCGACCGGGGCAACTGCCTCGACCCGGAGGCCGCCCTCCAGGCCTTCATGCCGAGCCTCATCACGCAGGTCGGCGAGGACTTCCGGCTCCCGGTCTTCGCGAACCGCGATGGCGTCGAGCTCACCTACACCTTCCAGGTGGTCGAGGCGCCCCGCGGCTCGAGCGCCACGGTGCGGAACCCGACGGGCTCGCTCTTCCCAGCCGTCGACTTCGAGTTCGACTACCTCCCCGGCGAGGTCGCGACCTTCCGCCCGGACCTCGAGGGCTACTACGAGGTCGAGGTCACGGTGACCACCGTCGGCCCGGACCCCGTCACGAACGAGGTCAACGCCGTCGCGCAGTTCAAGATGGGCGTGAGCGCCGAGGGCGGCGAGTCCTCGAACGGCTGCGCCGCGGGTGGCGCGGGCGCGGGCTGGATGCTCGCCGGCCTGCTCCTCCCGATGCTCCGGCGCCGTCGCCGGAACGCCTGAGCCACGCTCGGGCGCGGGCCGAAAGGGCCCTGATCGCGGGGGCGTGACGAGCTTCGTCACGCCCCCGTCGTCGATCGAGCGAAGCCCGCGGGCGCGCTCTAGACTGCAGCGAAGGGGGCCCCCCAGGCCTCGCGCTTCGCGCCGTACCCCCTTCCGAAGCCCGAAATGGGAAGCCCGAAACGCATGGCGAGCACGACCCTGAAGACGCTTCTCCTCGCGGCCTGCCTGGCGGCCTGCGCGGACGTCGGCCTGCAGCCCACGCCGCCGCCGCCGCCGGAGACCTTCGACAACCGGCTGACCATCCGCGGCCAGCACTGCGTGCAGCCGGACGAGCAGCTCGACTTCCCCGTGAAGGTGCTCCTCGCCGTCGACCAGAGCGCGTCCTTCCAGTGCACGGACTCGAGCAACCGGCGCTTCGACGAGCTCCGCGGCGTCGTCGACGGCCTGCTCGGCCAGCCCTCGGTCTCCGTGGGCCTCGTCGGCTTCGCGAGCTGGGCGCGCTCGGTGCCCTTCACGACGAACCGCGGCGAGATCGACGACCTCCTCCTCGACGCCGGCGGCTCGGCCACGGACTACCAGGGCTCCCTCGCGCTCATCTCCCAGACGCTGGAGAACGACATGATCGCGACCCCGCCGGGGGAGCGGGCGCGCACGCGCTACGTCATCGTCTTCGTGAGCGATGGCTCGCCCGAGCCCCGCTGCCGCGCGGGCTGCGAGGACGGCGCGTCCTTCGGCGGCGGCGCGCCCGGGGGCGGCGCCTTCGTCGGCACCTGCGCGAACGGCGAGGACGACGACGGCGACGGCCTCATCGACGCCGCCGACCCCGACTGCCAGGACCCGGACGAGCTCGACCGGCCCTTCTCGCCCTGCAACCTCCAGGGGCGCTCGGACTTCCCGGACGCCGTGGGCGACGACGAGTACGTCGATTTCAGCGGCGTCTGCCCGGACTACAACCAGCCGCCGCAGATCCTCCAGCGCGTCGAGGACATCCTCGACCTGGAGGAGGTCTACGGGGTCGGCTCGGTGCAGCTGAACACGGTGCTGATCTTCTCGCCGCAGCCGGTGGTCGAGGGCGCCTGCCCCGGCGCCTCCATGAACTTCGGCCTCGACCGCGTCGACGCCTCCGTGATCATGCAGCAGATGGCCGAGCGCGGGCGCGGCCTCTTCCGCGACGTGGACATCTCGACGGAGCCGCGGGACTTCCTGAGCTTCGACTTCCGGCCGCTCTCGGCCCCGAACCGGCTGAGCGGGCTGCTCGCGGACAACGTGCACGCGGGCCCGGGCCCCGGCGGCATCGAGCCGGACACGGACCGCGACGGACTCACGGACCGCGAGGAGATCGTCCTCGGCACGGACACGGAGCTGAGGGATTCGGACCCGCGCATCGCGGGTGGGCTGCCGAACCGCGGCGACGGCTACGGCGACGGCGTGGAGGCCCGGCTCCGCTCCCGGGGCTACGACCCCATGGACCAGCTCGCCCCGCCGGTGCGCTGCGAGGACGCCGGCGAGCCCGGCGACGACCCGCTGAGTGACGAGGACGGGGACGGGCTCCTCTTCTGCGAGGAGGACGCGCTCGGTTCGAGCCCGATCCTGGGGGACACGGACGGCGACCAGATGCCGGACTTCCTCGAGGCAACGCTCGGCACGGACCCGGCCGTGGCCGACGCGGACGAGGACACGGACTTCGACGGCATCCCCAACGGCGCGGAGATCATCGCGGGCACGGACCCGCTCCGCCCCGACGCGGAGCGCTATCGCCTCGAGCGCATCACCTACGACGTCACGGACCTCGGCCCCCGGGACATCGAGGGGGACGAGCGGCGTTGCTACGACTTCGAGGCGCGGAACCTCCAGATGGTCGAGACGCCGGTGGTCGGCGAGCGCGGCCTGAACCGCTTCCTCATCTACGCCCAGGAGCAGCCTTCGATGCTCAGCGGCGCGGACGGCCAGACCTACGTCGCCTGCTTCGAGGCCTTCTTCAACGGCGAGACCGCGAAGGTGCCGGAGAGCGGGATCATCGACGCCTCGCAGGAGGGCTGGACGGCGCTCCTGAGCTCGATCCAGACCGGCGTCGACCGCCTCGGCGTCACCTGCCCGCAGTGGTTCCCGGAGGGATTCGGGCGGAACCAGCTCCTCCGAAACGCCCGCGAGTGCCTGCCGGAGACCGTGGTGCTCGGCGGCTTCGCCTACGACGCGACCCGCGTCGAGGAGCTCGTCCGGACCTACATCGCGGGCAACCTCGGCCAGCAGCTCGACCTCGACGCCCACGACCTCTTCGTGCGCCTCGCGGCCTTCGACCCGGACCGGGACTGCGTGCGCCCCTGGGAGATCGACCGGCTCCTCGAGCTCTTCGTGCAGTTCGACGACGCCTGCGCCTGCCGGCCGCCGGCGTCCGAGGACGACCCCCCGCTCAGCCCCTGCTGCGAGGTCACCGAATGAGGCGCGCGGCGCTCGCTGCGCTGCTCGTCGCCGGATGCACGGACGCCGGGCTCCAGCTTCAGGAGCAGCCGCCGCCCTCGCGCGACGACCGCCTCAGCGTCGGGGGCGTGATCTGCACGCGCCCGCCGCGGAGCCGCATCACGCCGCTCCGCGTGCTCTTCGTCGTCGACGCCTCGGACTCGATGGACATCACCGATCCGCCGGACCCCGTGACCCTCGAGACCGGGCGCCAGCGCGCCGTGCGCGAGACCTGGACGGGTCTCCTCGAGGGCGAGCCCGAGGGCGTGAAGGTCGGCGTGATCCGCTTCTCCTCGGAGGCCCAATCGCTGACCGGCGAGGACCTCTCGGAGCCCCCGGACAGCCTCGACGACACCTTCTTCACGGCCAACCGCGACATCCTCGCGACGGCCACGGACATCCTCGGCGTCACGAACCGCGCGACGAACTACGCGACGGCGCTCGCCGAGGCCTTCCTCGTGCTCCGCACCGAGATGCAGGCGGCCGAGGAGGACTCGCTCCCGCTCAGCCGCTACGTGGTCGTCTTCCTCAGCGACGGCCTCCCGGACGGTGACCGGGGCAACACGCGCGAGGACGCCATCGACGGCGTGCAGGAGCTCGTGGACCTCGCGCGCATCTTTCGCGTCGGCCAGTTCGAGGTGAACACGGCCTACCTCTCGGCGGGCCGCGGCCCGGACCTCGACCGCGAGGCCCAGGAGCTCCTCCAGGAGATGGCGCAGGTCGGCGGCGGGAGCTTCCGGAGCTTCCCGAGCGGCGAGTCCATCAACTTCCTCTTCGTCGACTTCACGCAGATCCGGAGCGTCTTCCAGATCGACGCCCTCGCCGCGCTCAACCTGAACGCGGTCACGGAGGTCGCGCAGCTCGCGGCGCTCCCGGACACGCGCACGACCTTCCAGGACGCCGTGCTCGGCCTCCCGCGCGGGCTCCCGGAGGTGAGCGGGCTGCTCGACATGGGCATGGACGTGCCGATGGAGCCCGTGGACATGGGCATCCCCGTGTCCGCGCGGACCTTCACGGATCGGGACGGGGACGGCGTGCCGGGCTGCGGCGAGCCGCTCTCGGACACGGACGGGGACGGCCTCGCGGACGTGGTCGAGTCCGTCGTCGGCACGGACGTGCTCCTCGCGGACACGGACGACGACGGCGTGCGCGACGTGATCGAGTGGCGCATCGCGGACCTCGATCCGACGGACCCCACGGACGCGCAATGCCTCGTGCTCGAGCCCTGCGAGCTCGCCTTCCCGGGCGCGGCGCCGGGGGACGCGAACTTCGGGCTCTGCGCCTGCCTCTCGAACGCCAACGCGGCCGAGGAGGGGCGGAACGAGGTCTGCGATTGCGCGGACCCGGCCTTCGCCGAGACGGGCCTCGCGGGCTGCTACCTCGACCCGCGCGGCGTGCGCGCGGAGCGCGATTGCGTGGACAACCCGGAGATCGACCCGGACGCCACGGACCCGCTCACGGGGCTCCCGCTCCCGCCGCCGGACCCGACCATGGTGCTCGGCGACGGCATCTGCGATTGCCCGGACGAGAACGCCGACGGGCTCTGCGATTACGTGGACCGCGACCGGGACTTGCTGACCGATTGCGAGGAGCAGCTCTTCGGCACGCGGCAGACGAGCTACGACTCGGACGCCGACGCGGTGCCGGACCTCTTCGAGGTGCTCCGCGGGGGCGCGCCCTCGGACCCGGACTCGCTCGACGTCGACTTCGACGACGCCCGGGACAACGACGAGCTCCTCGCGAGCACGGACCCGCTCTGCGACGAGTCGGGCATCCGCTCGCGCATCGCCGTGCTCACGGACCTCGAGAGCCAGGGAACCGCCGCCGGGCGCACCTGCTACGACTTCGAGGTCCGGAACCTGACGCTCGTTCCCACGCTGCCCAACGAGGACGCGGCGTACCCCGGGAACGGCTGGAACCGGGTGCTCGTGTACGCGAGCGAGACGTCCTTCGACGACCCGGAGGCCGTCGGCGACTACCGCGTCGCCTGCGTGATGGTGCGCTACGAGCCGGACGGGAACTTCAAGAACCCGCCGTCCGGTCGCCTGCGCTTGACCGATGAGGATTTCGCCGATGCCGAGCTCTTCGATCCCGACACGGATTGCATCTGGCCCTGAGCGCCGGGGCGCGCTGGCGCTGGTGGCCCTTCTCGCCGCGTGCGGGAGCGACACCATGCCGGTCATGGACATGCCGACCATCGGCATCTGCGACCAGGACGATTCGCTCGGGCCGGACTCGCCGCTCATGCTCGACCCCACGGGCGCGACCATGGGCTTCGTCTGCCCGGAGAACGACCAGGACTGGTACGCCTTCGACGTGCCCGCCGGCGACGCGCTGGTCGCGGTGACGCTCCAGGTGGGCACGGGCGGCATCCGAAGCCCCGTGGACGCGACCTACTCCATCGTGCGCGCGGACGCCGTGGACGAGGCCGTGGCCACGCCGGACGGCGAGGCCGTGGGTCCGGGCGCGCGGCTCGAGGACACGCATTGCATCGGCGCCGGGAGCTACCTGCTCTCCGTGCGCGACCAGGGCGATGACGCCGAGGACCTTCGGAACCCCTACACGCTCACCGTGAGCACCTCGGCGGAGCTCGACGGGGCGGAGCCGAACGACACGACGGAGACGGCGACGGCGCTGAACGTCGGGGGCATGGCCGCCGAGGGCTACGTCTCCTGCGTCGGCGACGTGGACCTCTACTCCTTCACCGTCGCCGGGGACGACGCCTCCGCGCGGGTCCGCCTCTCGACGCCCGGCGACACGTCCTCCGGCGAGTGCGTCGGCTGCCTCTCCTTCATCCCCTCGCTCCGCCTCCTCGAGAGCGACGGGACGACGCTGGTGCTCGAGGGCTTCGGCTCCCGCGCGCAATCGCAGGCCACGGAGACGACGCTCATCCGCCAGCTCGAGCCCGGGACCTACTTCGTCGAGGTCGCGGCGAGCGACGGACGCGGCGCGGACCCGGCCATCCCCTACGAGCTCTCCGTGGCGCTCACGAACGACCCGGACCCGAACGAGCCGAACGACGATTCCCTCGAGGCGACGCCCCTCGGCCCGGTGGTCTGCGGCGCCGAGTGGTCGACCTTCCTCGAGGCGACCGGCGCGCTCGTCGCGCCCGCGGACAACGATTGGTTCGCGGTGACCGTTCCCGCGGGATGCGCCGGGGCCATCGTCGAGGCGACGGTGGAGCTTCTCCCGGACGGGCTCACCGTCGACGAGCAGTGGGCGCTCCAGCGCGAGGTGCAGGCGAGCCTCACCATGGTCCGGCCCGTGCCCGGCGTCGCCTGCGCGGACGACGACACGTGCACCACGCTCGCCAGCCGCACCTGCGAGATCCCCGACGACCCCGAGGACACCTCCGGGCAGGTCGATTGCTGGGGCGTCGGCGCCTGCCAGCGCGACGGCTTCTGCGCCGGGGCGCGCGAGTGCTTCCCCACGGGCGTCTGCGGCGCGAACCAGGTCACGCGGAGCTACTTCCCGCAGTCCGCCCCGCCCATGCCCACGGAGGGCCCGGAGAACCGGGCGATGATCAGCGCCCCGATCCTGACGGGGGGCACCTTCTACCTCCGCGTCTCGGACTTCCAGTCGAACGGGGGCGACCCACGGGCGCAGTACCGGCTGCGCGTGCGGACGCATGGCGAGCCCGACGCCTACGAGCCGGACAACCTCTACCTGGCGAACCCCATCGTTCGCGAGCCGGCGGAGACCGGCCCGAGCTTCACCATCCGCGACGCGCGCGTCGGCGGCGATGGCGGATGCACGAACGGGACGCTCGTCGACGCGCACGTCGGCTACGAGGGCGACGTGGACTACTTCTCGGCGCCGAACCCCTGCGCCGGCGTGAGCGATTGCCAGCTCCGGCTCTTCTACGAGGTGGACACGGGGCCCGTGGTGCCGCTCGTGCGCGTGCGGGCGCGCGGCGCCGAGACCCAGCGCGACCTGGCGCCGGGGAGTGGCGGCATCATCGGCGAGCTCGGCACCGCCGTCGACGCCGGCAACTGCTTCCTCGCGCCGACGGAGTCGGACACGGTGGACGTGGAGATCTTCCACTTCCCCGACGGCGACGTGACGAACCAGGAGTTCGATCCGGACCAGCGCGTCCGTTTCTGCCTCGACGTGATCACGGACGTTTGCCAGGAGCCCTGCGTGCTCATCGATGGCACCTGCTTCGTGCGGAACTGACCATGCTCGACAACCCCACGATGCGCGCAGCGGGACTGCTGCTCTTCCTCGCGGCCTGCGGTGGCGACGACGCCGCGGGCGACGGCCGCCTCGACATGTCCGCGCCGCGCCCGGGCGACGACGGCGGGACGAACGCGCTCTACGCGCTCGAGCAGACCAACGAGGCGAACGCGGGCGAGCAGCTCGCGATGACCGTCGGTCCCGACGGCCGGCCCGTGCTCGCCTATTACGACAGCCTCGGCGACGTGACGGGGACCTGCGGCGAGGGCGACGACGTGCGCTTCACGCTGCACGTGAACCGACAGACGCGCGGGGGCTGGGTCGAGGAGGACGTCGCCGACGTGCTCTCGCTCGTGCTCCCGCGGGGGCTCGACATCGGCGTGGTCGATGGGGAGATCGCCGTCGCCGGCATCAGCGGCGAGCTCTTCATCAACGCGATGAACACCTACTGCAGCGCGCACGACGTGGCGCTCTACACGCCGGACGGCGCGGGCGGCTGGGACCTCGAGACCCTCGTGGAGGACAGCGGCGAGGCGCCCTTCGACGGGCCCGGGGCGAACGAGGGCTTCGTCGTCGGGCTCTTCCCGGCGCTGGCCACGAGCGCGTCGCGGAGCTTCATCGCCTACCGGGACATCCACTTCGGCGGCATCCAGTCCGACGACGAGCGGCGCGCGGACCTCGAGGCCATCTTCCTCGACGGGCCGGCGGTGGCCGTGGACGGCGGGCGCGGCGCCGGACGCTTCATGGACGCGGCCTTCGACGCCGAAGGCAACGGGCTCATCGCCTACGTGAACGACTTCGACTTCGACCCGGCCTCGGGCATGTCCTCGCGCGGCACGCACGTCGCCCGCGAGGGCGGCGACGGGAGCTGGGAGACCGTGCTCCTCGCCGAGGACCAGACCGATCCCCCGGGCCCCTCGCTCTGGGTCGGGGACGACGGCGTCGTCCGCGTGGCCTGGTACGAGGCGTCCCGCGGCAAGGTGCAGCTCGCGACGCTGACGGACCCCGCGAGCTTCGGCGACGTGGACGCCGGCTGAACCTTCGAGGCCGTCGGGGCGCCGGGCTTCCAGGACGGCGAGGCACCGGCGGGCGTCACGGCGAACGGCGTGACGGCCATCGCCTACCACCGCTGCGGCGACCTCGGCGACACGGAGTGCCGGGCGAGCGAGGACGCGCTCGTCGTGGCGTGGCGCACGGACGGCGACTGGACCTACGAGGTCGTCGACGAGGGCACGAACGTGGGGCTCTGCGGCCTCCAGCCCTCGGTGGTCGTCGACGACATCGACACCTTCTACGTGGGCTACCTCTGCAAGGTCCCCGTGGACGACCGGAGCGAGGACCGGGTCTTCGTCGCCGAGCGGCTGGAGCTCTTCGAGTGAGGCGAAGGCTCGCGCTGCTGGCGCTCCTCGCCGCCGCTGGGGGATGCGCGGACGACACGCTCGACGGGAGCCTGGGCGCGGTCTACCCGCTCGGCTTCTCGGACGTGCGCGCGCGCCTCTACAGCTCGAGCCTCTCCATCGAGTACGTGCGCGGCGACGGCTCGGTGCCGGTGCGCCTGACCCTGGACCGCGAGTTCGCGCTGGCGAACCCGCGGGACATCGACCTGCGCATGCACGGCGACCTCACGGGACGGCTGGCGAACGACCAGGAGATCCCGCGCTTCACCGAGGGCGAGGCGACCATCTCGCCCATCGAGCTCGACCCCGTGACCGGCGAGCTCCTGACGCCGCGGGTGACCGGCAGCTTCGGCGCCCGCTTCCAGGTGAACCCGGACGAGGTCCTGGCCCTCGACGGCAGCTTCGACGCCGCCATCGAGCTCGTCGACGACCCGGGGCCCCCACCTCCGGGACGCTAGCGCGCGTCAGCGGCGGCGGACGGGGCGGCGCGGGTAGCGCACGGGGACCGGCCTCATCGGGGGCGGCGGCGCGAGCAGCTCCTCGAGCGCCTCGCCGAGCTTGCCCACCGCGTCCCTCACTCCGTCGAGAAGACCCTTCACGGCTCCCGCCGCGTCGTCTAGGTGATCCCCCAAGGTCTTCGTGTCTTCGTCGGGCGGAGGAGGCGTGCTTGCCACCTACTGAGGATGCGGTGCGGCTGAACGATGTCAATGGCGCCGTACGTTACGGCCCGTTCGGGGGTGGAAACTGCCATGACCGGCATCTCGAGTAGCCACCCCGGGCCGGAGGCGCCGCGGCCCGCCGGCGCAATCACGCGAGGGGTCTCCTTTGGGCCTCCGGGGGCGCCTCCGGCGTCGGATCGCGATGGCGTGGCGGGCGCCGAAGCCTCTAGAATCGGGGGGTGAGCGAGCCGTCGGATAGCGTCCCCGAGGTCGGCCGTGCGCTCCGGCCCGACGAGCGCGCCGACCTCGAGGCGGCCATGGGCGACATCGTCGACGCGAGCCGCCTCTTCAAGAGCCTCGACGACGAGGGCCGCGCCACGCTCCTCAGCCTCGGCACGCTCCGCACGGTGGAGCCGGGGACCGTCCTCTTCCGCGAGGGCACCGAGGAAGACCGGGTCATGTACCTGGTGAAGTCCGGGCGCGTCACCGTCGAGACCACGGCGCCGAGCGGCCCCGTGCACCTCGCGGAGCTCGGCCCCGGCGCCTGCGTCGGCGAGGTCGGCCTCATGGCCGGGGGACCGAGCACGGCGACGGTGACCACCGTCGAGGTCACGGAGCTGGTCGTCTTCCCGAAGGCGAGCCTCGAGCGCTTCCTCGAGGCCCATCCCCGCGTGAAGGCGCGGATCGCGACCCTGGTCGACGCGCGCGCCCGCGACACCATCGAGAAGATCATCGGCTGATGACCCGCTGGCTCTCGCTCGGCGACGAGGCGGACTTCGCGGCCGCCGCGCTCGCCTTCCTCTGCCGCGCGGCCGGGGTGCCCCTCGCTCACGATCTGGCGCATCCGCCACTCGGCGCGCCCCCGCGCCGCGACGCCCCGGGCGCGCCCCTGCTCTCGACGCGCGCGGACGCCCTGCCCGCGGCGCTGCTCGTCACCGTGGGCGCCGACCCGGACGAGGTCGCCGCGCGACGCGACGCGGCGACGCGGGTGGTCGCTCCGGCGAGCCTCGCCCTCCCGGGGGCGATCCCCTACGGCCTCCTCGAGGAGGGGGCGCTCTGGGCGGCGGTGCCCGCGCCGGGCGCGGTCTTCGAGGTCTACGGTGGCGGGACCTTCCTCGGCCGGGTCGGCGCGCCGCTTCCGGGCCCTCGCTACGCCGCGACGCTGGTCGGCGCCATCGCCTTCGCGGCGGAGATCGCCGGGGTGCCCGTGCGCGACGCCCTCGAGCTCGCCTCGCGTTTTCCCGGGGCC
>JBCDGX010000067.1:0-13686 GCA_038750805.1 Myxococcota bacterium | reverse complement strand
GCGCTACGCGGACGCCTTTGTGTCCTACGGAACGGAGCCGAACGACTACTTGCGCGAAGTCGCCGCGCGCATTCCGAAGGGCCCGGTGCTTTGCCTGGCCGAAGGCGAAGGGCGAAACGCGGTCTATCTCGCGGAGCAGGGCTACGACGTGACCGGCGTCGACCAGTCGCCGGTGGGTCTCGCCAACGCGGCGAGGCTGGCCGAGGAGCGCGGCGTGCCGCTCACGACGGTGGTCGCCGATCTCCGCGACTACGACCTCGGCGAGGCGCGCTGGGCGGGCATCGTGTCCATCTGGGCGCACACGCCGCCGGCCGTGCGCGGTCCCCTCCACGCGGCCTGCGTGCGCGCGCTGCGTCCAGGGGGGGCCTTCGTGCTCGAGGCCTACACGCCGAAGCAGCTCCATCGCCCGGGGCTCGGCGGGCCCCCGACCGAAGAGCACCTGCCGATGATGATGACCCCCGAGGGCCTGCGCGAGGAGCTCGAGGGCCTCCGCTTCGAGCGCTGCGAGGAGGTCGACCGGGACGTGTCCGAAGGCAAGTTCCACGAGGGCCCGAGCACGACCGTGCAGGTGCTGGCGTTCAAGCCGGGCTGAGCGCGTCGCGGCCCCGCAGAAGCGAATTCCCCGGCGCGAAGCGCTTCCGGCGTAGACTGGCGGGCCGCCATGCCCGCGACGCCGAGGACGAAGCCGTGACCGACACCTACCGCATCGAGCCCGGGTCGAAGGTCGACCTGCGAAAGCTGCCCACCCGCGACGACGCGCTCTTCGGCGGCGAGAAGGAGGAGGGCCTCGCGCGCCTCGACGCCCTCGGCCGGGAGATCGCCGAGCTCCAGCGGCGCCTCTTCGCCGAGGACCGGCATCGCGTGCTCATCGTGCTCCAGGGCATGGACACGTCGGGCAAGAGCTCGACCATCCGCGACGTCTTTCGCTACACGAACGCGCTCGGTCTGCACGCCGTGTCCTTCGGCAAGCCCTCGGAAGAGGAGCTCGAGCGCGACTACCTCTGGCGCATCCACGCGCACACGCCGCGGCGCGGGGAGATCGCGATCTTCGACCGGAGCCACTACGAGGACGTCACCGTCGTCCGCGTGCTCGATCTGGTGCCGAAGAAGGTCTGGAAGCGCCGCTTCAAGCACATCCGAACCTTCGAGGCGATGCTCGCCGACGAGGGCGCGACGGTGCTGAAGCTCTTCCTTCACATCTCGAAGGACGAGCAGGCCGAGCAGCTCCGCGAGCGCATCCAGGACCCGGACGTGCGCTGGAAGTTCAACCCGAACGACCTGGTCGCCCGCGACGCCTGGGACACCTACCGGGAGGTCTGGGAAGACGCCATCGCCGAGACCTCGACGAAGAAGGCCCCTTGGTACGTCGTCCCCGCGGACCGGCGCTGGTACCGGAAGCTCACCGTCGCGACGATCGTCCGGGACACGCTCGCCGCGCTCGACCCGAAGTACCCGGAGGTCGGGGAAGACCTGACGCCCTACCTCGAGCGGCTTTGAGGCCTACCCGGCGCCCCGGTGGCCCGTCGACTCAGGGCGACCTTCACGGAACCAGCTCCCAGAGCTCCGAGTGCGTCCCGCAGACCGAAGCGCCGAGGCTCCCGAGTGCGCTCCGCAGCGAGACGACGGTGCGCTCATCGAGGTTGGACCAGGCGCCCCTAGACCGGAACCGACAGGAGAAACCGACCGAGGTTGGCGGGCTCGACAGGAGAAACCGACCGAGGTCGGTGGGCTCCAAGCTCACTCCCCGGCGGCGCTATCGCGGAGTTCGTCGATCCCACGCCAGCCGGGTGTGGACGGACCGCAGGCGAAGCCGGCTCCGAGCCGCCGTCCCGCGGTCGTTGCGCAGGCAGGGCAGGATTGCTGAAGCCTCCAGACGATGCTGGCGCGCACGACTCCCTCGCTCGCGCCCAGCGCGGCCCCTACGGTCCCGGGAAGACTCGCGCCCGATGGTGGACGACCATCCACCAGGTCCCGGCGGGGAAGAGCGCGCTCGCCCGTTTACCGGCCTGCCATAACGCGAGCGCTCGGTCGTAGGCCGCGTTGAAGGCGCGCATCATCGCGACGAACGCGTGGGCCGCGTCCCTGTCGCCCGCCGCAGCGAAGCGCGGGTTCAGCGTGCCGAAGGCCTCGTAGCTCTTCGCGCGCTTCCGGAAGGAGAGTCGAAGGACCCGACGAACGCCGAGGAAGGGGATGCCCGTCCGGCGGGACTCCTCGAGCGCGCGCTGCTCGAGCAGCTCGACCCGGCGGGCGACGAGCTCGCGCGCCCTTTCCTCGCCGTAGTCGGCGGCGAGGCGAGCTGGGAGCTCAAAGGTCAGCTCGAGCTCCTCGGGGAACCGCTCCTTGTCGCGGAGGAAGGCATCGGGTCGTCGCACCCGCTCGGTGCGCGTCCCGAGGTCCGCGGGCCGCGTGGTGAGACCGGGCCAGTCCTGGTGGTAGCGGACGGCCCCCGCCGCTACCGGATTCGCGATGGCGTAGGCGATGGCGTGCGCCTCGGCTTCGGCGTTCAGGAGCACGCGCTCGCTCGTGGCCGCCTTGCTCCAGACCTCTTCGGGCCAGCCACGGAGTGCCTTGAGGCACAGCGCGAAGACCCGGTGGAACTCCTCCTTGAACTTCGGCCGGACGCCGCGGACGTCGGTCACGACGTAGTGGATGTGCGTCGACATCACGCAGACCGCGTGGAGCCGCATCCCGAACTTCTGGCAGTAGTAGGCCAGCAGGTACTTCGCGATGCGGGTCACCTCGCCCTGCACGTCCGGCGTGAGCAGGTAGTGACGCCGCGTGGTGCGGCGCTCCATCGCCCAGGTAAGGCCCGGCTTCACGTAGACGCGGCGGCTCACGGACGGCGTCCATGCGAGCGGCGTGCCGCAGCTGTGTCCGTTGATTTCGCCGCCTACGCGCGAGGCCCAGTCCTCGCGAGCCTCGTCGCAGGCCGCCATCCGCCGGCGTACCGCCACAGGAGAAAGCGCGCCGTCGAAGGCGATCCCTGAGTCCAGGGAGGAAGGTCGGTGGGTCGGGCCGGTGGGTCGCCGAAAGCTCACCGTCGCGACGATCGTCCGGGACACGCTCGCCGGCCTCGATCCCAAGTACCCAGAGGTCGCGGAAGACCTGACGCCCTACCTCGAGCGGCTTTGAGGCCTACCTGCGAAGGGCAGGTGCGGGTACATGGACTCGCGCCACATGTACCCGAGCGGAACCTCGCAAGAGTCACAGCACCGCGACTCCGGGCCCTTCAGCACCGACGAAGCGCGAACTTGACGTCAAGGCCCCGCGCCGCGGAGTCGAGCGGCACAGATCACTGCAGGCGCCCCACACCCCGCGTTGAAGCTTCCATCGGGGCAAACGTAGTTGCGGCCGTCGCATGTGGCAGGCTCGAACGAAACGACCTCACCCGCCTCCGTACACTGCAGCGTTTCGTAGCAAAGAGGGAACTCAGTCATCGAGGGAACGGAGCATGGATCCGGATCGTCAACGACGCAGTCCCTCGGCTCACTATCGAAGGAGATGCAGGCCGATCCGAAGAGCGCTGCGGCGATGGCTGCCAGTCGGACGAAGAGCATCGGGGATTGGTGCATGCGGCTTGCGTTCGGCCTCATGGTCCTCGTCGCATGGTTCCCTGTACCCACTGAGGGTTCCCGCGCAGGGGCGGCAAACACGGCCTGGTCGGCACGATAGCTCGCTCGGCGCGAATCGGGCTACGCGCGCCCACGCGCGGAAACCCACCCGGCCCCCACCAGCGTCAGCCCCCCGGCCATCAACCACCCGCCGACGACATCGCTCGGGTAGTGCACCCCGAGGTACGGTCGGGTCAGCCCGACGAGCATCGCGATCGCCACCAGCACCCCAAGCGGCCAGCGTTTCCCCTCGCGCCGCACGATCAGCCCGAGCCCCAAGAAGAAGAACATCGACACGCTCGCGTGCCCGCTCGGGAACGAAAGCCCCGTGGCCCGGTACACCGCGTGCGCCGCGTCCGGCCGCGGCCGGTCCATGGCGAGCTTGGCCCCGTTCATCACGAAGTAGCCGGCCAAACACAAGAGGAGCAGCGCCCCGGCCTCCTTCCGCCGCCCCGTCGCGGCGAGCAGCACGGCGCTCCCGATCACCAAGGGGAGCTGACCGAACCAGCCCCCAAGCGACGTCACGCCGCGCACCCAAGCCGTGAGCTCTGGCGTGCGCGCCGCCTCGAGGCCCGCGAGCACGTGCTCCTCGCCGAGGATCGGCCCGGGTCCGAGCGCGAGCACGAGCGCCGCCAGCACGGCGAAGCCCACGAGCAGCCCGGCGCCCAGCCGCGTCATCGGTAGCCTTCGGCCTGAAGCTCGAAGAGCCGCGCGTAGCGCCCGCCGAGCTCCATCAGCGACTCGTGCGAGCCCTGCTCGACAATGCGCCCGTCATCGAGCACCACGATCTCGTCGGCCATGCGCACCGTCGAGAAGCGGTGGCTGATGAGGATCGCCATGCGGTCCGCCGCGAGCTCGCGGAAGCGCTCGAAGATGCGCGCCTCCGCGGCCGCGTCCATGCTCGCCGTCGGCTCGTCCAGCACGAGGATGTCCGCCCGCTCGCGCATGAAAGCCCGGCTCAGCGCCACCTTCTGCCACTGGCCGAGGCTCAGCTCCTGGCCGCCCTTGAACCAGCGCCCGAGCTGCGTGTTGTAGCCGTCCGGGAGCTGCTCGAGCACCTCGTCGGCCATGCCCTTCTCCGACGCGACGCGCCAGCGCTCCTCGTCGTCGACCGCCGCCACGTCGCCCACGCCCACGTTCTCGCCGGCCTGGAGCGGGTAGCGCACGAAGTCCTGGAAGATGACGCCCACCCGCTCCCGGAGCACCTCCGGGTCCCACTCCTCGAGGGGGAGCCCGTCGAGGAGCACGCGCCCGCGCGTCGGCCGGTAGAGGCCCGTGAGCAGCTTGATCAGCGTCGTCTTGCCCGCGCCGTTCTCGCCGACGAGCGCGAGCTTGTGCCCCGGCCCGAGGTGCAGGTCGATGCCGTCGACGGCGTCGCGGTTCGCGCCCGGGTAGCGGAAGGCCACCTTCTCGAAGCGGATGCCGTCGCCGGGCGTCGGGCCCTCCGTCGCCGTCCCCGCGGCGCCCCCCTCCACCTCCGTCGCGAGGAACGCATAGAGGTTCGAGAGGTAGAGGTTGTCCTCGTACATGCCGCCGATGGCGCTGAGGATCGCCGCGAGCGCCGCCTGCCCCTGCTTGAAGACGAGCAGGTACATGGTCATGTCGCCGAGGGTGATGCGCCCGGCCACGGTCTCGAGGGCAATCCACCCGTAGGCCCCATAGAAGGCCAGCGAGCTCAGCGCGCCGAGCACGAAGCCCCAGACGCCGCGGCGGAGCTGAAGCGACCGGTCCTCGCCGTAGACCTTCTTGAAGATGGCCTTGTAGCGATCGAGGAAGAGCGGCCCGAGGTCGAAGAGCTTGACCTCCTTGGCGTAGTCCTCCCGCGCGAGCATCACCTCGAGGTAGGTCTGCTTGCGCGACTCGGGCGCCCGCCAGCTGAAGAGGCGAAAGGCCTCCTTCGAGAAGCGCGTCTCCACGAGAAACGCCGGCACCGCCGCCACGGCGAGCACGACCACGGCCCAGGGCGAGAGCTGGAGGAGCAGGCCCCCGTAGGCCGTGAGGCTGACGAGCTGCTGCCCCAGGCGGAAGGTCCGCATGACCAGGCTGAGCGGTCGCCGCGAGGCCTCGCGCCGCGCCCGGGTCATCGCGTCGTAGATCTCCGCGTCCTCGAAGGCCGGCAGCCCGAGGGTCAGCGCCTTCGCGAGGATCATCTCGTTCACGCGCTGCCCGAGGAGCGCGCGCAGGAGCTGCTGCGCCGTGTCGAGGCCGCGCTGCGCGCCGGCCACGGCGAGCACCAGGGCGAGCTCGACCGCCACCCAGGCCAGCGCCTGATCGCGGTCGACCACGGCGCCGCTCTCCCCGGCGAGGAGCACGGCGTCGACGATGCGCTTACCGACGTAGGCGATGCCCGCCGGGAGCACGCCCGCGACGATCGAGAGCAGCGCGAGCGTCACCGAGAGCGGGCGGCTCGTGCCCCAGACGAGGCGGAGCGCATCACCGGTGTACCGGAACGCCTTCGCACCCTTCGGGGTGGAGTCAGGATCGCCGTCGAATTCCGCCATGGGGACCCGATGAGACGCGCGGGGCCTCGCGGGCGTGACGTCCTACCGCCGCTCCGCCTTGCGGGCGAGCGCCGCCCGGGCGAAGACGAGGCCATGGCCGACGTGCGCTTCCGCCGGCGGATCCCCGAGGGCGACGACCGCGAGCGCCTCGTCTGCGAGAGCTGCGGCTTCGTGCGCTACGACAACCCGCGCATCGTCGTCGGGAGCGTCGCCACCCTCGAGGACCGCATCCTCCTCTGCCGCCGGGCCATCGAGCCGCGGAAGGGCTTCTGGACCCTCCCCGCCGGCTACATGGAGCTCGGCGAGACGCCCGCCGAGGGCGCCGCCCGCGAGGCCTGGGAGGAGGCGCGCGCGCGCCTCGAGATCGGCGAGCTCCTCGCCATCTACTCCATCGGCCACATCTCCCAGGTGCAGCTCTTCTACCGGGCCGTGCTCGCGGACCCGGCCATCGCCGCGGGCCCGGAGAGCCTCGAGGTCGGCCTCTACGAGTGGGACGCGATCCCCTGGGACGAGCTCGCCTTCCCCACGGTGCGCTGGGCGCTGCGGCACCATCGCGAGCGCGGGGCGACCTCGGGCCCGCCCTTCGTCAATCCGGACGGTGCGAGCGCGGAGATCGAAGGGTGAGCGCCCCCCGGTGCGTTCCCCGCACGTGCCGCGCCGCCCCTGGCTCCGTCTCGCCCTGATGCTCCTCACCGCCTTCGCTCTCTCGGCCCTCGCCCTCGACGCCTACGGCCAACGCCGACCGAAGGGCCGGCACGACGCCATCGTCGTCGCCGGCTGCCGGGTGATGGCCGGCGGGCGGGCGAGCCCGGCGCTCCGCAGGCGCGCGCTCCGGGCCGTGGACCTCTGGAAGGCCGGCGTCGCCCCGCGCCTCGTATTCACGGGCGGCGTGGGCGACGAGCCGCCGAGCGAAGCCTCCGTCGCCGCGACCATCGCCCGGGCGGAGGGCGTGCCAGAGCACGCGATGGTCCTCGAGGAGCGCTCGACCTCGACCGAGGAGAACGCGCGCTTCGCCGCCGAGGCGCTCGGCCCGGACGCGCACGTCGTCGTGGTCACCGACGCCTACCACGTGTTCCGCGCCGAGCGCGTCTTCCGCCGGCACTTCGCGGGGGCCGTCGGCGCCGGCACCGTCGCCGAGCCCTGGCCGCGCTGGCGCGGCGCCGCCCGCGAGGTCCTCGCCCTCGGCGCCTACGCCGTGCTCGACCGCCTCTAGCAGGATCACGGAGCGTCCAGCCTTCGCGACGCCTGATCTGGACGACAGCGGCGCGATGTCACGACGCGCCGCGTCAAAGCGCGCTACGCTTCCGTTCGTGGACTCTGCTCCCGCGGACCGCGACCCGAGCGTCGCGGAGCCTCCCCCCGGCCAGCCCGGCGTCATCTCGCGCATCCGCCACGGCGTCCCCGGACAGACGCGCACCATGCTCCCCGAGGGCGAGGACTGGTGGCGGGCGCTCCCGGAGGACTTCGCGACGCGCCCCGAGCGCTTCGACCTCGGCCGAAAGGACCTCGCGACCGTCGCCGCCACGAGCGCGAGCGACGTGCTCGTCCGGACCTTCGCGGCCTACGCCGTCGGCACGCTGGCGTTCCCCCTCGGCTTTCATCCCCTCGAGCTCCGGCGCTCACTGAAGGACCTCGACTTCTACGCGCCCATGGCCGAGAGCGGCGACGCCTCGCGCTTCTTCGAGCCGCCACCCCCGGGCATCCGCATCCGCCGCGGGCGGAGCGACATGTACCCGCGCTTCGACCCGCCCGGCGGCCGCGTCGAGACGCTCCGCTGGGACAGCCCCTTCATGCCGCGGAACCCGCGGCTTCATAAGAAGTACCTCCGGGCGAAGGGGAACCGCACGGCCCACGCGCGCTACTGGCGCCACGACGACGGCCCCCGGCCGACGCTCATCGCCATCCACGGCTTCTCGGCGGACTTCTACCTCGTCAACGAGTGGTTCTTCGCCCTCCCCTGGTTCTACCGGATGGGCTGCGACGTGGTGCTCTTCACCCTGCCCTTTCACGGGCGACGCCAGCCCCTCGGCTCGCCCTTCAGCGGCCACGGCTTCTTCGCCGGTGGCGCCTCGCACATCAACGAGGCCGTGGCCCAGGCGGTGATGGACTTCCGCGTGCTCGTCGATTGGCTCGAGGCCCAGGGCGTATCCCAGGTCGGCGCGACGGGCGTGAGCCTCGGCGGCTACACGACGGCCATGCTCGCCTGCGCCGAGCCGCGCCTCGCCTTCGCCATCCCGAACGTGCCCGTGGTGTCCATGCCGGACCTCGTGCTCGAATGGGAACCCCTCGGCAGCGCCGTGCGCGCGGGGCTCAAGCTGGCCGGCATCAGCCTGGAGCAGGCGCGCCACCTGCTCGCCGTCGCCAACCCGCTCAGCTACCGGCCGGCGCTCGAGAAGGACCGGCTGATGATCGTCGGCGGCGTCGGCGATCGACTCGCCCCGCCGAAACACTCGCGCCTCCTCTGGGAGCATTGGGGCCGGCCGAAGCTCCACTGGTTCCCGGGGAGCCATCTCCTCCACCTCGATCGCGGCGATTACCTCGAGGCCCAGGCCATGTTCCTGCGCCGCCTCGACTTCCTGCCGGATACGTGATCGACGGGGGCGGCCACGCTTCGTACGATGGGGCACCGTGGGAGGACGGGTCGGACCGGATGATGGAGACGACTGGGCGCGCGTCGCCGCGGCGCACGTCGACGCCGGCGTGGTGGTGCACGCCGCGGACACGGCGCTCCTCTGGGCGAACGAGAAGGCGAGCGAGCTCCTCGGCATCTCCCGCGACGACCTGACGGGCAAGCTCGCCGTCGACCCGGACTTCCGCCTCCTCGACCCCTCCGGCGACCTCCTCCCCATCGACGAGTACCCGGTCGTCCGCGTCACCCAGGACCCGGGGACGCCGCTGAGGGACGTGGTCGTCGGCGCGCTCCGGCCCGACGGGGAGTCCGCCGTCTGGTGCCGCCTCTCGGCCGTCCCCCTCTTCGACGAGGCCGGCGGCCTCGCGCGCATCGTCGTCACCTTCGTCGACATCACCGCCCTCCGCGCGGCCGAGGCGCAGCGCCTCGAGGCCCAGGCCGCGCTTCAGGAAGCCGCGCGCCTTGAGGGCCTCGCCGTGCTCGCCGGCGGCGTCGCCCACGACTTCAACAACCTCCTCGTCGGCATGCTCGGCGCCGCCGAGACGCTCCGCGAGACGACGGCGGACCCGGACGATCAGGAGCTCCTCGAGGTGTGCGTCGAGAGCGCCCATCGCGCCGCGGAGCTCACGCGGCAGCTCATGGCCTACGCGGGCCGCACCCAGCTCGTGCTCGAGACCGTCGACCCGAAGGCCCTCGTCCGGGATCTGACGCGCATGGTCCGGGGCTCCCTCGAGGGCCGCGCGGAGCTCACGGTCGCGCTCGCCGACGACACGCCCGCGATCACCGTCGACGCCACGCAGCTCCGCCAGGTGCTTCTGAACCTCGTGCTCAATGCCGCCGACGCGGTCGAGGCGGGCACGGGCGCGAGGGTCGCCGTCGAGACCGGAAGCGCCGAGCTCGACGCGGAGGAGCTCGAACGGGCGGCGCCGGAGCAGCAGCTCGACCCCGGCCGCTACGCGATCTTCCGCGTGCGCGACGACGGCATCGGCATGGACGAGACGACGCGCGCGCGCGTCTTCGAGCCCTTCTACACGACCAAGGAGACGGGCCACGGCCTCGGGCTCGCGGCGGTGCTCGGCATGGTGCGGGGGCACCGGGGCTTCGTCCGCGTGGCGAGCGCGCCGGGCCGCGGCACCACCTTCGAGGTGGCCTTGCCGGCGACGCAGGCCAGCCCCGCGTCCGCCTCGCTCCGCGCCGGGTCCGGGCCCACGCCGCGCGCGGGCGCGCGCGTGCTCGTGGTCGACGACGAGCCCCAGGTCCGCACCGTCCTGAAGCGGGTCCTCGAGGGCCTCGGATTCGCCGTCGAGCTGCACGCAGACGGGACCGGGCTCGCCGGGGCGCTCGACGCCGACGTGGCGGCCGTCTTCCTCGACGTGACGCTCCCCGGGCGGAGCGGGACCGTGCTCCTCGGCGAGCTCCGGGCCGCGCATCCGGCCCTCCCGGTCGTGCTCATGAGCGGCCACGTGGACGTCGAGGACCGCGTGCTCCTTCCTCCGGAGGATCCGACGCGCCTCCTCGAGAAGCCCTTCCGCATCGAGAGCGTGCGCCGGGTCCTCGCCGAGCTCACGGGCGGCTGAGCGCGACCGGTCGCCTCGTGCCACCCCGTGCCAGGGCCGTGCGCCATCGCGCAGGTGCGCTCGATCTGCGGAGGGATCCGGGCGAAACTCGGGTGAAACACGGCGGCCCGACCTTTGCTACGGCCTGCACGACCCCTCGGCATTCGCGAGGGGTGGGAGGATGTGGATGCGTCAGCTCAGCACCATGGCGGCCCTCGCCGCCGTCGCCCTCGCGCCGCTCGCCGCGCCGGCCCCGGCCGAGGCGTGCGGAGGCTTCTTCTGCGGCCAGCAGCCCGTCGACCAGCAGGCGGAGCGGATTCTCTTCGCCATCGACGAGGCGGCCGGGACCACGGACATGATCGTCCAGATCGCCTACGAGGGCGACGCGGACGATTTCGCGTGGATCGTCCCGCTCGGGCAGGCGCCCTTCGACGGCTCCCTCGACGCCGATTTCCCCCAGGGCGCGCTCACGGCCCTCGACGCGAACACCTCGCCGCAGCTCTGGCCGAACGGCGGCTGCTTCTTCCTCGAGGCGGACGCGGGGGCCGGTCCGCCCAGCGGCGGCCGTGACGACGACGGCGTCACGATCATCATCGAGGAGACCGTCGGTCCCTACGACGTGGTCGTGCTCGAGTCCGAGGACCCGCAGCGCCTCGTGCAGTGGCTCCGGGACAACGAGTTCCGCGTCACGGACCCGATGACGCCGTACATCCAGGAGTACACGCTCGACCCGGGCACGGACTTCAAGTTCCTCGCCCTCAAGCTCACGAGCGGCGCCGACACGAAGGACATCACGCCCTTCAAGATGACCCTCCCGGGCACGGCGCCCGTCGTCCCGCTCAAGATGACGGCCCTCGCCGCCGAGCCGGAGATGGGCATCGTCGTCTTCATCCTGGGCGGCCAGCGCTACGAGCCGGCGAACTGGGAGAGCCTCGAGGTGCCCGACGATTACATCGTCTGGGACTTCGATCGCTGGACGAGCAACTGGCCCGCCGCCGTCGCCCGCGTGGTCGACGAGTCCGTGACCGAGCTCGGCGTGCCGGGCTTCGTGACCGAGCTCGCCACGTCCACGGACACCTACCTCAGCCTGCTGATGAACACGACGCCGGCGGACGAGGAGCAGGCCGCGGCCGTCGAGGCGCTCCTCGAGGTGATGGAGGGCAAGCAGTACATCACGCGCCTCTACTCGCGCCTCAGCGCCGAGGAGATGCTCAGCGACCCGCTCTTCCGCCGCTCCGCGGGCCCGGACGTCGAGCGCTGGCGCGAGGTGATGCTCCCGGAGATCGACGAGGAGGATTGCTTCGGCGGGGACGCCGGCCCCGAGGCCGCCTCCCCCTGCGCCTTCATCGCCTGCGGCGCCCTCGGCACCTGCGCCGAGGCCGACGTGGACGGGACCACCGTCGCCGCCTGCGCCTGCGCCGCCGGCGCCACCGCCCGCACGACCTTCGGGCCGAACGGCGAGGTCACCGTCGCCTGCCAGGACCAGCGCATGTCCTTCTTGAACCCCGGCGACGTCGAGATTCCCGGCGCCACACCGCTCTCGGACCCCTGCGTCGGCTTCGACTGCGGCTTCGGCACCTGCGTGCCGATGAACATGACGCCGACCTGCGCCTGCGACCGCGGCTTCGTCGCCGTCGGCAGCCTCGTGGACGGGGCCCGCTCCACGCGCTGCGTCGCGCCCGTCGAGCCCGTCCCGACGACCTTCTACCAGGCGACGGTGCTCCCGCCGCGCCCCACGAACCTGCCCGCGGGCCGGACCGTCGAGCTCCCCGACGCGCCCTCGGTGGGCGGCGCGGGCGGCTGCAGCGCCGCCGCCGGAGCCGGCGGCCTGATGCCGCTCCTGCTCCTCCTCGCCGCGCGGCGCCGCCGCTCCTGAGCGTGCGCCCGCCCTTCGTCGTCGCCCTCGTGCTCGCCGCGGCCCTCGGCTGTGGCGAGGGCGCGGGCGCGGGCGATCTGACGCTGGAGCTCGGCGCCGGCGAGACGGCCTACGCGCCCCTCGCCGACTTCACCGAGCTCCCCCTCGTCGCCGGTCCCCAGGGCGGCCACCACGTGTGGATCGCCATGCGCGCGACGGGGCTCCGCGGGCCCTCCGTCGAGCTCACGGTCGACGCGATCCCCCAGGGCGCCGGCGACGCGCCGCGCCGTCTCCCCGTGCGCACGGTCTTCCGCGAGGGCGAGGACGGCGTGTGGGAGCGCTTCGGCTGGCCCGCGGAGATCCCGGACGCCCCCTGCTTCATCGGCGAGGAGGTGCTCGTCCGGGTGACCCTCGAAGCCGGCGGCGCGTCGGCCGACGACGAGCGCATCGTGATCCCGACGGACGGCCCCGGCGTCGGCGGCTGCCTCGCGGACTGACCAAGCGGGGCGCCGAAAGCGCCCTGCTCCCCTGCCCATGCCCATGCCCATGCCCGCTCGAGCGACGGCTGCCCGACCTGCTTGGCGACCTCCTGACCGTCAGATCGACCAAGCGTCGACGTGGGTTCACCGGCACGGCGTGTCGCGGGCAGGGGCAGGGGCGCGGGGCTGACGGAGACCACCCTTCGGGCGTGCTTCGTCAGCGACTAAATCGCGCAATCGACCTGCACGGAGACCGAGCGGACGCTCGGGCTTCGACTCCCGCCGTCGCTGACGAGGGTCGTCTCCACCTCCAGGAAGCGCCCGAGGGGCACGGCCTCGAGGTCCGCGGGCTGCGCGTCGAAGGGCCCGAACCACGGCGCGCTTCCGAGCGCGTCGCGCGTGAAGGCGCTCCGCACGCGCACCTCGAGGCGGGTCCCGCCCGGTACGTCCGCGTCCCAGGTGAGCCGCTCCCAGCGCCCCATGCCGCTCGGGCAGGCGTCGAGCACGGCGCGCACGAAGCCGCTCGGCGCCGTGAAGGTCCGGAGCGCGAAGCCCGTGAAGTCCGAATAGGTGTAGGGCGTGTCGCCCACGGGGAGCTCGTCCACGGCGCCCGTCTCCGGGTCGAAGCGCGTCACCGTGCCGCTGTCCTGGTTCACCATCCAGACCCGCCGCTCCGGGTCGAGGCCGACGCCGACGGTGCCGAGCCCCGGCAGCTCGGCGCCGGGCACGCCGAAGATCCGCACGTCCGTGAGGTCGTCGACGTCGATGCGCGTGAGCCGGGCGATGGGCTCGCCCACGTCGAGCGTGCCGTCGCCCCGGAAGCGGATGAAGGTGTGCGAGCTCCCGATCCACACGAAGCCGCGGTCGTCCGCCGCGATGCCCCGGGTCGCGCCGGAGCTCGGGAGCGCGACGGCGTCCCAGCGGTCGACCTCCGGCACGTAGCGGAAGGCCGCCGCGCACTGGAAGCCGGCGAGCCAGACGTGGTCGCGGCCGTCGATGGCGATGCCGTAGTTGCCGCGGCAATCGACGTCCCGGCCGACCACCTCGGGGATGAT